>DAIMKE010000181.1:0-3317 GCA_036721875.1 Bradyrhizobium sp.
AAGCGGTCCGTGCGCTCGCGAATATCACGGGTCTCCACGAAGCCCGTCAGCGACACCGAGAACATCGGCTGCACCAGTACAGCATGCGCGATCCGCGCCGTCTTCCACGTCGCGACCGCAAATCCGGCCGCGACCGCGGCGATCATGACCGCGACCGGGAAGAATTTCTGCCGACGGAGCAGAACCGCGACCGCGCAAAGGCCGATCGCCACAGTGGCGGCCACCGGCAGCACCGGCTCGTGATCGGCGGCAAAATAGAGGGCGATACCAGTCCCAAACGCGATGGGCACCCAGGGCAGCAACCGGCCGGCGCCTGCTTCAGCACGCGCCCATTGGCGCAGGGTCTCGATGACGGGCTGCCAGAAGGCCGGCCGCGATGGCAAAAAACCACCGGCCGGCACCGCGGCGCGCGGCGGCCACGTGCCGGCATAGCCCCGTTTTCGACCCGTCGTGTCGCCCTGCTCCGCCACCCGGGGTCCACACCTTACGCCCTGCTTGGTACCAAGATACTACCGGACGCTGTATTCCAGGCGCTAGCAGAACGGATGCAGAAACTTGAAAGAACGCGGCCCGACGGCTTTTTCAGCTTGCCTGGCCGATCACGACGACAGGCCGCCATCCCCGCCTTGTTTGGTGTAGACTGGCTACACCCTGAAATGGGTTCGGCGCAGGTCCGCTAGCGGGACCGTTTTTTTCAGCCTGCGCCCGAAAGGTTCCGACGATCCGCACGTATTGTGCGCGGAACCGTCCGCTCGGGACGCCATTGGTTCATGTGCTGACTATCGCCCTTTTGAGGCAGGGCAATTGGAAGTGGGCAGCATGGGAAGAGGACCCGACGCGAGCGGGCGCAATTTTGGACGGAGATATTTATGCGCGACACCGAGGTCCAATCGGACCCGCGCTTCTTGAGGGAGCATTTGAAGTGAGGACATTTTTCAAGGTCGTCATCTGGTTCATGGCCGCGATAGTGGGCCTGTTTGTCTGGAACGTCACTCCCGAGTTTCGGCCAATGATCGGCTGGGTTCTAGCCGCGGCATTCGTCTGCTACGTGCTGTCCACGATCGTGGAAGCCACCGTCAAGCGGCTCATTGCGGACGAGTTGCTCGAGCTTATCCGTCAGAGCAATGCCACGGCCAACCGCATCGATGTTCTCGATCGGAAGGTTACCGCCATCCTGAGAGATGCCCTGGAGCAGCGACGCGTTCGATGACGTTCGCCGCAAGGGATGGTTCAAGCCGCCTTCTATTCAAGCAGCCTTGTATTCAAGCTGCCTTGGAGGCGTCTGCGCCCTCGATCTTGACGTCGAACCAACCCAGATCCTTCAGTTCGCGCGCCTTCTTTTCCGCAGCTTCCTTCGTGTCCCGCTTCAGTACGATACGGCTCGTGCCGTCGCGGGCAAAAATAAAATAAGTCATTATTCGCCCCCCATTTCATCTCGCGGAAATAGAGTGAAAAGGCCGCAGGCATTCTCGCGCTGCGACCGGCCGGGTCAAAATTGTTTGGTCATAAAACGTTCGATCCGCCGCTCCCGGCTGAAAGAATATTGAGCCGAAATTTTCTCGATGTGGAGTCGCAAATGACGTTCCTGCCGAGGAACACCGCAAGTGTTGCGCGAATGCCCCTCTCTTGTGAGCGAGCTAACAAATGCTAAGGTGACCCATGAAGCTTTTCCTGGTCTGCGTTTCATTCGCCCTCGCCATATCAAGTTCCGCTGCGGCGGCGGTAGAGCAATGCCGCTTTATTGAATCAAGAACTGAACGCGAGGCCTGCTATCAGCGGCAGGAGACCGAGCGCTTGGCTCGGCAAAAGGCCAACGAGCCACGGCAGTCCGTTCAACAAAAGCCGTACGAGCCCATGACCGAGGAAGACGCCCAGCTCGCCAAGTCAATGCGGGGGATCTGCCGGGGCTGCTAGCGCGCTCGCGGCGCCCTACTGGGCGGTCAGCGGCGCCTTCGACGACACGTGGTGGCTGGCGATCTTCCAGTCGCCATCCTCTCGAACGATCACCCAGGTGATTTTCACCACCAGCGGCTCGGCACCCTGCTCGACGACAAAGGCCGCAGTGCCAGCGACGTTGATCACGTCGTTCGTCACCAGCGCCGTCCTGACGTCGTTGAACTGAACCGATGGCGACCGCCATCGCGGCAAGCCGTCGAAATAGGCCTTAACGCCGTCATTGCCGCGGTAGAAGCTCGGGTTCGAGCCGAAGAAGAACGCGTTCTTGGAGTAGAGCGATGCGAGTGCTGCTGCATCAAGCTCGCTGAATGCAGCCGCCCACCTTTCCATGATGGCGGCGACAGTGTCGCCAGTCGTGCCGCGCCCGGACGCCCGCATCGACCTCAACCCTTCCCGCCGACTTCCTTGGCAAAGGTGTCGCGCAGGCCGATGGTACGGTTGAACACCGGCTTGCCCGGCGCGGAGTCCCTGTCGCGCACGAAATAGCCCTGCCGTTCGAACTGCATCACCTCGTTGGAATTGTCGGCCGCGACCGAAGGCTCGATCCGCGCATCGGGCAGCACCTCGAGCGACTCCGGATTGAGATCGGCGGCAAAGTTCGCCGCGTTCGGGCCCGGATTGGCGAACAGCTGATTGTAGACCCGGATTTCCGCCGGCACCGAGTCCTTCGCGGACAGCCAGTGCATGGTGGCCTTGACCTTGCGGCCGTCGGGGGCATTGCCGCCCCTGGTGGCGGGATCGTAGGTGCAGCGCAGTTCGACCACCTCGCCCGCGGCATCCTTGATGACGCCGGTGCATTTGACGAAATAGGCGTAGCGCAACCGCACCTCATTGCCCGGCGACAGGCGGAAGAACTTTTTCGGCGGGTTCTCCATGAAATCGTCGCGCTCGATATAGAGCTCGCGACCGAACGAAATCTTTCGTGTACCCAACGAAGGATCGTCGGGATGGTTGACGGCCTCCAGCTCCTCCGTCTGCCCTTCCGGATAGTTCTCGATCACCACCTTGAGCGGCCGCAACACCGCCATGCGCCGCTGCGCCGTCTTGTTGAGATGCTCGCGGATGCAGAACTCCAGCATGCCGACATCGACCACGCTGTTGGCCTTGGCCACGCCGATGCGCTTGACGAATTCGCGCACCGCAGCCGGCGGCACGCCGCGCCGCTTCAAGCCCGCAATGGTCGGCATGCGCGGATCGTCCCAGCCCGAAACGTGACCGTCGCGCACGAGCTGCGTCAGCACGCGCTTCGACAGCAGCGTGTAGGTCAGGTTCAGGCGGGCAAATTCGTACTGCCGCGGCTTCGACGGCACCGGCAGCTTGTCGAGCAGCCACTCATAAAGCGGCCGGTGGTCCTCGAATTC
>DAIMKE010000181.1:3327-8658 GCA_036721875.1 Bradyrhizobium sp.
TGTTCGATGGCGTCCGACTGGCCGTGGGCATAGTCGTAGCTCGGATAGATCGACCATTTGGTGCCGGTGCGCGGATGTTCGGCGTGCAGGATCCGATAGAGCACGGGGTCGCGCAGGTTGATGTTGCCGGAGGCCATGTCGATTTTGGCACGCAGCACGCGCGCGCCGTTCGGGAATTCGCCAGCCTTCATGCGGCGAAACAGGTCGAGGTTTTCCTCCACGCTGCGGTCGCGGAACGGCGAATTCTTGCCGGGCTCCGTCAGCGTGCCGCGGCTGACGCGGATCTCCTCCTGCGACTGGTCGTCGACATAGGCGTGGCCGGCCTTGACCAGGCCCTCCGCCCAGTCGTACAGGCGGTCGAAATAATCAGAGGCGTAATAGAGGTCGGTTCCCCAGTCGTAGCCGAGCCAGTGCACATCGGCCTGGATGGAATCGATATATTCCTGCTCTTCCCTGGTCGGGTTGGTGTCGTCGAAGCGCAGGTGGCACTTGCCGCCGAACTCCTGCGCGATCCCGAAATTCAGCGCGATCGACTTGGCGTGGCCGATGTGCAGATAGCCGTTCGGCTCCGGCGGAAATCGGGTCACGACCCGGCTATGCTTGTTCGAGGAGAGATCGGCCTGGACGATGTCGCGAATGAAATCGCGTCCCGCCTCTGCCGCTACCGGTTCTGTGGTCATTCCAGGTTCCTGTTAGGGATTAACGAACCTTCTGCCAAATTCGCCCCCGTGAGCCAAGCCTACTTTGCCCATGGGGAGGCTTTAGTTATGTATCGTTCCTGATATCCACCACCGCCAATTCATCCCTCAGCCCGCCCGGTACATGACCGATTCCGTCGTCACACGCTTTGCCCCCTCGCCCACTGGCTTCCTCCATATCGGGGGAGCCCGCACGGCGCTGTTCAACTGGCTCTATGCCAAGAAGCACGGCGGCAAGATGCTGCTGCGGATCGAGGATACCGACCGCGAGCGCTCGACCGAGCCCGCGATTGCCGCCATCCTCGACGGATTGAAGTGGCTGGAGCTCGATTGGGACGGCGACGTCATCTACCAGTTCAGCCGCGCCGCCCGCCATCGCGAGGTGGCCGACCAATTGCTCGCCAGCGGCAAGGCCTATCGCTGCTACGCCACATCAGAGGAACTGGCCGCGATGCGCGAGAAGGCCCGCGCCGAGGGCCGTACAAGGCTCTATGACGGGATGTGGCGGGACCGCGCCCCCACCGAGGCGCCGGCCGGCATAAAGCCGACCATCCGCCTCAAGGCACAGCAAGCCGGCGAGACCGTGATCGAAGACCAGGTTCAGGGCCGCGTGGTCTGGCAGAACGAGAACCTCGACGATCTCGTGCTGCTGCGGGGCGACGGCAACCCAACCTATATGCTGGCTGTCGTGGTCGATGACCACGACATGGGCGTGACCCACATCATCCGCGGCGACGATCACCTGATCAATGCCGCGCGCCAGAAGCAGATCTACGACGCGCTCGGATGGGACGTTCCGAACATGTCCCACATCCCTCTTATCCATGGACCGGACGGCGCGAAACTGTCGAAGCGCCATGGTGCGCTCGGCGTCGAGGCCTACCGCGCGATGGGATATCTGCCGGCGGCGCTGCGCAATTATCTGGTCCGGCTCGGCTGGAGCCATGGCGACCAGGAGATTTTTTCGACCCAGGAGATGATCGAGGCGTTCGATCTGCCGGCGATCGGCCGATCCGCGGCGCGGTTCGATTTCGCCAAGCTCGAGAACCTCAACGGGCATTACATCCGCCACGCCGACGATGGCGCGCTAGTCAGGATGTTCGAGAGCGTGCTCGACTACGTTCCTGACGGTGCCGACCTCAAGGCGAAACTCAATGACACCACACGTTCCCAGTTGCTGCGGGCGATGCCGAGCCTGAAGGAGCGCGCCAAGACGCTGATCGAGCTGATCTCAGGCGCCTACTTCATCTTTGCCGACCGCCCGCTCGAAATCGAGCCTAAGGCCGCGGCGCTGCTGACGCCGGAAACCCGCGCGCTGATCGGCCAGCTTCGCACTGCGCTGCAAACGGTTGACGACTGGCGCGCGGAGACCACCGAAGCCGCCATGCGAAGTTTCGCAGAGCAAAACAACCTGAAACTCGGGGCCGTCGCCCAGCCGCTGCGCGTGGCGCTGACCGGGCGAACAACGTCGCCCGGAATCTTCGATGTTTTGGCGGTGCTGGGACGGGAGGAATGCCTGGCGCGGCTCGGCGATCAAGCCGGCAGCTAGAGCCCGGGGAGCTCCAGCCGTGAATATTTTGACGTCGCTCGAAGACGCTTCGCAGCCCCTACCTTCTGCCGTTTCCGGCCGTCTTGCAGTGCACTGGCCAATGAGCTACGCATCTGAAGCCGCCTTCTAGACAAGCCGGCCTTCCTTGTTTCTGCCTCAAAAAATGGCACCAGGGTCAGGCGCGGTTTTCGCAACGATTTCATCGGGGACCACGCGATGGACGCAAAATCCAGCAACCAGACTGCAACGCTCACCGTAGGCAACAAGACCTACGATTTCCCGATCCTCAGCGGCACGGTAGGGCCCGATGTCATCGACATCGCCAAGCTATACGCGCAGGCCGGGATGTTTACCTACGACCCCGGCTTTACCTCGACCGGCAGCTGCCAGTCGAAGATCACCTATATCGACGGCGACGCGGGCGTGCTGGAATACCGCGGCTACCCGATCGAGCAGCTCGCAGAAAAGGGCGACTTCCTGGAGACATGCTACCTGCTGCTGTACGGGGAGCTTCCTACCCCGGCGCAAAAGAAAGATTTCGACCACCGCGTGATCCATCACACCATGGTTCACGAGCAGATGGCCCGCTTCTTCCAGGGTTTCCGCCGCGACGCCCACCCGATGGCCATCATGGTCGCCGCCGTCGGCGCGCTTGCCGCATTCTATCATGACTCGACCGATATCAACGATCCGAAGCAGCGCATGATCGCCTCCATGCGCATGATCGCGAAGGTGCCTACGCTGGCCGCGATGGCCTTCAAATACACCGTCGGCCAGCCCTTCATGTATCCGAAGAACTCGCTCTCGTTTGCCGAGAACTTCCTGCACATGTGCTTCGCGGTGCCCTGCGAGGATTACAAGATCAATCCGGTGCTCGCTGACGCGCTCGACAAGATCTTCATCCTGCATGCCGACCACGAGCAGAACGCCTCGACCTCGACGGTGCGTATTGCCGGTTCCTCCGGCGCAAACCCGTTTGCCTGCATCGCCGCCGGCATAGCCTGCCTCTGGGGTCCGGCGCATGGCGGCGCCAACGAAGCTGCGCTCGCAATGCTCGCCGACATCGGCACCGTCGACAAGATTCCGGAATTCATCGCCAAGGTGAAGGACAAGAACTCGGAAGTCCGCCTGATGGGCTTCGGCCACCGCGTCTACAAGAACTACGACCCGCGCGCCAAGATCATGCAGAAGATGTGTCACGCCGTGCTGGCCGAAACCGGCCATGGCGACGACCCGATGCTGAAGGTGGCGCTGGAGCTGGAAAAGATCGCGCTGAGCGACCAGTACTTCATCGACCGCAAGCTCTATCCGAACGTCGACTTCTATTCGGGCATTACGCTGAAGGCGATGGGCTTCCCGACCTCGATGTTCACCGTGCTGTTCGCCGTCGCCCGCACCGTCGGCTGGATCAGCCAGTGGAGCGAGATGATCGAAGACCCGCAGCAGAAGATCGGCCGTCCGCGCCAACTCTACACCGGCGTCGGCCGCCGCGACTATGTCGACATGAGCAAGCGGAAGTAAGCGCACGCGCCTAACGAGATTGGAAAGCCGGACGCGATCGCCGCATCCGGCTTTTTCGTTTTATGCGTGGGATGGGTAGAGCGAAGCGAAACCCATCATCTCTCCATATAGCGAATTGATGGGTTTCGCTGCGCTCTACCCATCCTACGGCACCCTGACTACCCCGGTCACCCCGCCCACATCGTCTCCAGCACGATATCGGCGGCACGAACGCTTGGCGGCTGGTTGCCGGTCGACATGATCTGATCGATCTTCGCGAATGCCTCGACCTGCCTGCGCCGCAACTCGGAGTCGCCAAGCACCTCGCGCAGCGCGGCTGCGAGTTTTTCCGGCGTGCAGTCCTCCTGCAGGAATTCGGGAACGACGTTTTCGCCGATCACGAGATTGGCCAGGATCACCGAATTCACCTTGATGGCCCGCCGCAATATCCAGGCTTCCACCGAACCGGTGCGGTAGGCCGTCACCATCGGCACGCCTGCGAGTGCCAGTTCCAGCGTCACGGTGCCGGACTTGGCGAGCGCCGCATGCGCGATGCGGAACGCGGCGCGCTTTTCCTGCTCGCCGATCACGACCTGGGGCTGAATCGGCCAGCCCTTTACCGACTCGACGACCGCCTCCTGCAAATGCGGCATGGTCGGCAGCACCAGTTCGAACGCCACGCCCTCCTGCTGCAGCCGCCCCACCGCCTGGCCGAACACCTCCATGTGATGGCGGATTTCGCTGCGGCGGCTTCCCGGCAGCACCAGCAGCACCGGCGGCTGCCCCGTGCGCCGCGCGACCTCCTGCGCGTTCGGCCGGAATGCCGACAGTTGCTCGATCAAGGGATGACCGACATAGCTGCAGGGCGGACCGCGAAGTCGCTGATAGGCCTCGGGCTCGAACGGCAACAGCGCCAGCACGTGATCGACATATTTTCGCATCGCCCGCGCGCGGCCGGGCCGCCATGCCCAGACCGTCGGCGACACATAGTTGACGATCGGAATCGCGGGATCCTTTGCACGCACGCGCCTGGCAACGCGATGGGTGAAGTCGGGACTGTCGATGATGACGAGAATATCCGGCGAAACTTCCGTCACCACCGCAGCCGTCTCCTTGATCAGCCCCAGGATCTTCGGCAGTTCCTTCACCACAGCCGCGAGCCCGATGATCGAGAGCTCTTCGATCGGAAACAGCGACATCAGGCCTTCGCGCGCCATCGCGCGCCCGCCGACGCCTTCGAAATGAACCGCGTCGCCAAGGCGCTGACGCAGCACCTTCATCAAACTAGCGCCGAGGCGATCGCCGGATTCCTCCGTTGCGATCAGAAAGATCTTCCGCTCGGGGGTCGCACGCGTCGGTGTCACGCCGATAGTCCCTGGATGAACAGGCCGGCCTTGTCGGCGGCCTCGATCATCGCCTGCGAGTCCGCCGCAATCGTGCTGCCGGCGACCACGGCGATGCCGGCAAGCCCCGCCTCGGCCACGCCTTCGACCGTCTTCGCGCCCACCGTCGGCAGGTCGAAGCGCAGATCCTGGCCGCTCTTCGGCGCCTTCACCAGCACGCCGCGGCCGGATATGGCGCGAA
>DAIMKE010000182.1:0-8648 GCA_036721875.1 Bradyrhizobium sp.
CAGGCGCCAAAAAGATGATTGAGGAAGGTCTCTTCAGGGAATTCCCTGCAGACCGCGTGTATGGCCTGCACAATATACCGGGGATGGCCGCTGGAGCATTCGGCTTCCGCGAAGGGTCTTTCTGGGCTGCGTCGGATACCTACGAAATCGACGTCGAGGGTTTTGGGGCCCACGCTTCACAGCCGCATCGGTCCAAAGACCCCATCGTAGCGGCCTCCACAATTGTCATGGCGCTTCAAAGCATCGTGTCCCGCAACGTCGATCCAGTGGAACCAGCCGTCGTGACCGTCGGTGTCTTCCAGGCTGGAACGGCGTCGAACGTCATCGCACAGCGGGCGCAATTGAGGATCTCTGCCAGGTCTTTCACCGAAGAGACGCGTGAGTTTCTGCGACAGCGCATTGCCGAAATTGCCGATCTGCAGGCAAAGGCATTCGGCGTAGACGCCTCGGTGCTGCATCGGAACGGCACTCCGCCGGTCATCAATGACGCGGAGACCACTCGCAAGGTCGAGCAGGTCGTACGGAGCTTATTCGGGGATCAAAGGATTGTACGGAACGTACCCCTGATGTCCTACAGCGATGACTTCTCGGTTTTCAGCCAGAATTGCCCCGGTTGCTACGTTGTTGTCGGAAATGGAGACAGCAAGCCGCTTCATAACCCTGGCTACGATTTCAACGACGGGATTCTGATCGATGCCGCTACCATGTGGGTTAGCCTTGTCGAGACCCATTTGAAGCCATAGAGCCCCGCAACAGCTCGCGCCTCGATTTTTGAGGCTTGTCCGGGGACAGTTCCGCCAGCCCTTCGATGAGCGACCTCGCGCGAGGCACGATTTCGTGCCCACTTCACGAGACGCATTTTGCGCGTAGCCGGCAAGCCGGCCGACATGCCATGAGTCAAGCACAGCCCCGAGACCGAAGAGGCGCGTTGTGTTTGTGAAGCGGCTATTGGTCAGATTCCGGGACTGCGATCCGGCAGGAATGGTGTTCTACCCGCGCTATGCAGAAATGATCCATGCCGCGGTTGAGGACTGGTTCGCCGAGGAAATCGGCGTTTCTTTTGTCGAGCTCCATGGTCCGAGACAGGCTTCGGTGCCGGTGGTGACCTTTTCCATGGAATTCTGCGCTCCAAGTCGTTTGGGCGACGAGCTGAGCATCTCCGTGGCCGTCCAGGAGGTCGGGACATCGAGCCTTCAACTCGCCATCAACGCGCGTTGCGGGGATGAACTGCGCTTCACATCAAGCCAGAAGCTCGTTCATATCAGCATGACCGACCATCGATCCCGTCCATGGGAGGCTGACATCGGCGAGGCGCTCGAACGCTGCCTCGGCGAGGACCAGAAGCTGAGCTCTCGGCCGTCTCCATAAGCAGGTTCACCCCCGCGTCTCGGATACCAGCCGGAGCGTTCACGTTCCGGCTGGCAATAGCGCGGCGGTGTCAGGCGCCGGTGCAGCTGGCGGTATCGGTGATGGTGGCGTAGGCGAAACCCAGCGCCGACATCATCGCCGCATGCACCTGAGCCGCCGGGACGATCGTACCGCCGAACTCGAGGTCGCGGGTCGCGCAGGCATCCTGCACCACCGTGGTCTTGTAGCCGTAGTCGCTGGCGGCGCGGGTCGTCGCATCGATACACATATGGCTCATGGCGCCGACAATCACGACTTCCTCAATGCCGCCCGCGTCGAGAATCTCCTTCAGCTCCGTCTTCAGGAAGGGGTTGGGATGGTTCTTGACGACGACGGTCTCGCCCTCACGCGGCGCCACGGCCGAGTTGATCTCGATGCCGGCAGAATCCGGCGTGAAGAAGGGCGCATCCTGGCTGGGGAAGATGTGCTGAACATGGATGACACGATCGCCCTTGGCGCGGGCGGCCTCGATCACCTTGGCCGCGTTGGCTGCCACCTGTTCGATTCCGACCAGTTCATACTTACCGTTCGGGAAGTAATCGTTCTGGATGTCGATCACGACGACTGCGCGCTTGCTCATGAATACATCTTTCTGTTGCTGTTATTGTAAGTCGGTGACTGGACAATAGGGTTCCGCCTGGCCTATGCCTATTGGCGATATCGACATAATGAAGGCCAATAGGGACAAATGGCTCAACGACAGCAGGTGGAGGTCGGCATCCTCCTCTATCCGGGCGTGCAGACCTCTGCGGCCCTGGCCATGACGGATCTGTTCATCGTCTCGAACCGGTTTCAGGCGCCGGGGGACAGCCACGGTCTGCGCACAATCGTCGTGAGCCATTGGCGCATCGATGAGGCAGACGGCCCCCCGGTGCGCGTCCTCAACACCGGCACATCCACAGATGCCGGGCCTGACGTGCTTATCCTGCCGCCAAGTCTGGCCGATCCCATAGCGGCTGAGGTCGCGGCACCCTATGTCGAATGGCTCTGTGAGCGGCATGCGGGAGGATCCATTTTGGGCTCTGTCTGCGCGGGCGCGTTTCTGCTGGGCGAGACCGGGCTGCTTGACGGAAGAACTGCCACGACGCACTGGATCCTCCAGGACCAGTTCCGCGCACGTTTTCCCAATGTGTTGGTCGATGCGGATCGACTGCTGATCGACGATGGCATGATCCTGACCGCCGGTGGCCTGATGGCCTGGACAGACCTTTGCCTGCGGCTGGTCGAGCGCCTGCGCGGCGCCGAGGTCATGACACAAACGGCGCGCTTTCTGCTGGTCGATCCGCCGGGGCGCGAACAGCGCTTCTACAGCGTCTTCTCACCCCGCATGACGCATGGCGATCGTGCGGTGCTCGAGGTGCAACGCTGGTTGCAGGAAACGGAGGCGAAAGACATCTCGCTCGTAACACTGGCCGCAAAGGCCGGACTGGAGCGGCGCACCTTCCTGCGGCGGTTTCGCAAGGCCACCGGGATGACCAGTTCCGAATATGGCCAGCGGCTGCGCGTCAGCAAAGCCTGCGGGCTCTTGCAGTTCGGCGGCAAGAGCGTCGAGCAGATCGCCTGGGAGACGGGCTATACCGATCCCGGCGCATTCCGGAAGATTTTCGCACGCTTCGTCGGCCTTACGCCGGGTGAATATCGACAGCGATTTGCCGTCACCGCTTGACCTCGGGCAACAGGTCGACCGGCGCTTATGGCGATGACGCTGCTGCCGTACCAGCCTGGTCGCGTTTTGGAGCAGCCGTGTCGCCGCTCCCTGACAGGGTCTCATCGGTGATGGAATCGCCCCAGTCTTTCATCGCGTAAAGCACGTCCTTGAGCGAGGCGCCGAGCGGTGTCAGCTCATAGACGACGCGGGGAGGGGTTTCGGCGAAGGCCGTCCGCGTCACCAAACCATGCTCCTCGAAGCGGCGCAGGCGATGGGTCAGCGTATGGGCGCTGATGCCGCTCAGGGCATGACGCAGCTCTGTGAAACGGCGCGGGCCATGAAGCAGCTCGCGGATGATCAGCGTGGCCCAGGGGCCGTCCAGCAGCAGCAGGAAGCGTTCCACCCCACAGCGCGGCAGCACGGTCTCGGTCATCGGAGTGGGTCTCATCGGTTCTTATGCGGCTTCAAGTGCAGATTATACACTGATATTCATCTGTCTCCTACACTGTTGGACAAAATTAGATCCGTGTCGGCAGCATGCGTGCCATGGCGGACCCCACATCTCCGTGGAGCAAGCGAAGTTAGGCGTCAGCCTCTTTGCCCTGATGAGGAGGAGCCTCTGAAGCTGTCACAGGGGGGCAGGGGCCGTCGAAGTTTTTCCTGACGCTGAATGGATTTTCGTCCAATGGTGCATTTGACGTGCCAGATGCAGACGATGCACTAATGTGGCATCACCTATGACCAACAAAAGAATCATCCGATGTCATTTATCATTCACGGCGCCACCGGAGCACAGGGCGGCCCGCTATATGCTCGACTCATAGCCGCCGGGAAGCATGCTGTTGCTGCCGTTCGCAAGGCTGAGAAGCTCGAC
Source organism: Bradyrhizobium sp. (assembly GCA_036721875.1). Classification (GTDB taxonomy): domain Bacteria; phylum Pseudomonadota; class Alphaproteobacteria; order Rhizobiales; family Xanthobacteraceae; genus Bradyrhizobium. Next base: position 3,930 of record DAIMKE010000182.1, read on the forward strand.
GGCAAGCCTTCCATCGCAGTTGACAATGCCTCCGTCGCTTCGCTCGTTGCCGCCTATCGCGGCGCCGACGGGGTCTTCATTCACCTGCCGCAGGCCCCGGAGCCGGTTCGGGTGCAATATGCCAGGAACCTCGTCGAGGCGATCCGCACCGCCAAGCCCAAGCGCGTTGTCATCTCCACCAGCGGCACGATCATCGATGAGCCCGGCACGCCGTCGCAGGCTTCGGACGACAGCGCCGTCATGTTTCTCGTGAACGGTGTGCGCGACAGCGGTGTGTCCCATGCCATCGTTGCGACCCGGCTCTATCTGGAAAATCTGCTTTTGCCGATGGTGTTCGGGCCCGTCCAGGCCGAGGGGATGCTGCGCTATCCCATCCGCGCCGACTTGCCGGTGTCGTGGAGCTCGCATCTGGATGTGGCCGAGGTAGCCGAGCGTCTCCTGACGGATGCCAGCGTCACCGGCATTGTCGGTGTCGGCCAATTGCCGGGCCTCAAAGGGACAGATCTCGCCGCCGGCTTTTCGGCCAAGTTCGGCCGCCCGATAGACTTCGAAGCGCTGACACCGGAACAGTTCGGCGAATTGATCAACCCTATGTTCGGTCCGGCGGCCGCCGGCGTCGCTGGTCTCTATCAGGCGTTGTCGCAGGCGCCGGCCAACGTCATTGCTGAGGATACGAGCGCCCAAAAGCTGCTGGGGCTCACGCCGCGTAGCGTCAAGCAATGGCTCGCCGAAACGCTCGGCTGAACGCCTCATGGCTGTTTCCTGAGTATCGAGGAGGACGGAGCCCATGGCCCCGCCCTCCGCGGTTTAGAGCGCCGACGATAACGACAGGATCCATCCGGGAAGCAGGCCTTCCAGAGCTGTCTGAATCGACCGGTCCAAGCCAGTCAGTGTCAGCACACCTGCCACGACAAGAAGGGCGCCCAGGCCGGCTTTCACGGTGGACCCGGTATCGATCAACCTGCACCGCCAACGCAGCAGAGCTTCGCGCGACGTCATGGCGAGAACAAGCAGGGGAACCGACGTGCCAATGCCGAATGCCAGCATAGTCAGCGCTACGGTCCCCAAGTTCTCGCCCCGGGCCGCAATGCACGATCTTCCGGGATCTGGCCTCGGATTCTGCCCAACGAGACAATGCTGCTCCTCAATCTGAGCGGTGCAACATGACGGTAGGGGGAAGGGCCGGCTGACAGCAGATCCGCCGGCCCTCGCTCTGAGCTAACCCTATTGGAACGTGTGGAGAGGCAGCCCCATCGGAGATTTGGAATCCGGCCGCGCCGGGATCTGGCCGATCAGTCTGGCCGGCCTTGCTCGCTCATCCGTGAGACTCTTATCGAGAAACTCGGCGAGGAGTTTGATTTCTCCGGGCGTGAGTGTCGCCGCACCGCGTTTGCTATCGAGCTGGGGAGCCAGGCCGTTGAGCACCGCCCCCCCGCCGTTCGCAGGCCGATTTTGCAGATCAGCGGGCACGCCATTCTGTGCAGGATCGTACTTGGCATGCTGTGACTGAGGGTCGACGTGATAGGCGATCGCCTTCTCCAGATCGTTGAATGTGCCGTTATGGAAGAAGTGCGGCTGCAGGCCGACATTGCGCAGGGGCGACGTGCGGAACTTGAACCGATCGCCCGCGGCCAGGGTCATGTCGAACAGGCCCATGTCGTAACGGCCGGTTGCGGTTTGAACGCCGTCGCTATCGCGGAATGGCACATTGCCCTTTCCTGCTCCAAAGATCGGCGCAATGGCCGGTATGCCGGCGTTGTGAGAGAGAAAATCACTGAACATCTCGTTCGAGCGCCCGGATGTTGCGTGGCAGGAAACGCAGTTGGCGCGCCCGAAAAAGAGGATGGCGCCCTGTTTCTCGCGCGCTCCCATGGCCGAGCGATCGCCGCGTGCGAATTGGTCGATTGGAGCGTTCGCGAACGACAACGACAGCTGAAATTCGGAGAGAGCCTGGCCAGTCATATAGAATTCAATGGCATTCCCGTCTGAAACCCCCGGATATATCTGCGAGAAGCGGAGCCGATATTCTTCACGGGAATTGATACGCTTGCTGACCTCCTGACGAATGGGGCCGTTGCGCGAGTCGACGAATGGGAAGCGATCGGAAACCTTTCGTAGCTCATCATCCTTCGAAATCGGGCGCGGCAAGTCATCAAACTGCTTGAAATCGTCGTCGCCGATGATCGGCTCGCGCAGCGCTGCCGTAGCGCTTGCCATGACGTCCATAATCCGCTTGGTGACGGGCTGCGAGCCGGAGAAGCGCCGAGAATTGAACATCGAAAAGACGATGGCTTCCCCTGCAGGCGTATCTCGCAGTCCGCCGAAGCCAGCCATCTCGGGAAGCTCGGTAAAGGGAATATGGGACTGCGCGACCAGGAGATGGGGGAACCGGCTGTCCCCCGGCGGAAATGCGCCTGTGCCCTCGGGCAGCGGAAACGAGAACCCGCTCTTGTTGTCGAAGGGGTTTCCGGAATTGCTCGAGAAGCGGCCATTCCACATGAGGCTTGGATAAAAGCCGACATTGACCAGGGCTGGAGACCGCCTCTGATTGCGTTCCGCATCAGGAACCTTTCTCCCCGGGCCCACGATCGCCGGCACGTTTGGGTCATGGTTCCTCAAGACGCCGATGGCGATTGGCTGTGTATCTCCAAATGCTCGGGTTGGTGAATGGCAGCCAGCGCACGAGTTCGTTTTGTGAAGCCCTAAACCGGAATCGAAGAAAATCAGCTTCCCAAGGTCGACGAGCTTGGGATCAAGCGAACGACCCATAAGCTCCGGCAATCTTGCTTCAATCTGACCTGTGAAGCCTTGCTGCTTGAGGAGCAGATCTAGTAATGAATCGGCCTCTTTCTCGCTTAAAGTTTTGGCCTGGCCAGACAAGGACATAAATGATGCACAGGCTGCCGCAATGAATACTCGCCGCATTCGTCGCCTCCCTTAAAGGAAGGTCGAACTAGAGCGATTAAAAACAAGGCCGTCAACATTGTAGACAGCGTCCGGGTCAGGGTTTGTCGAGTTTTGGAATCCAGCGGATATAGACGAGCTGGCTGAGCAGCTCGACAAGGGTCTGCGCGACGATGATCGCAGGGAGCAGCGGCATCGCATTCGGAACGGACAGAGCCAGCGGAAGAACGACCAGGGAGTTCCTGGTACCGGCGCTGAACGCGATGGCTCGCGCTCCCTTGGCATCGACGAGAAGCAGCACGGAGATAAACCAGCCGATCAGAGGGGCCAGGATCGCAAAGGCGATATAGATTGGCACAGCTCGGAGCGCGCCATTCAGCGCCTGTCCAAGCTGCGGAACGACCGCTGCGAAGACAATAAAGAGCACCAGGGCCGTCGATGGAACCGGCAAGAAGCCAAGTGCTGTAGAAAGCTTACGCCCCACCTCACTTTTTGCAGCAAAAACCTGAACCGCGGCCGCGGCCCAGAGGGGGACTACGATGAGCCAAACAAAGGCGTGTAGGAACGGCTCGATATGAACCAGCTCCATAGCCTCATTTCCCAGCAAAAGGCCAAGATAGACCGGCAAAAGCAGCATTTGAACGATCAGAAGAATTGGTGTGGAGGCGAGCAATAGCCTTGCATCCGCTCTTCCCAGGTGGGCGAATGTCACGACGTAGTCAATGCATGGCGTGAGCAGGACCATCAGCACGCCAAGCCGAACCATGGGGTCGCCTGGCAGAAGCGGCAGGAGAAATGCGGCCAAGACGGGAATCGCCACAAAGTTCGTGGTCAGCAGCGAAACCATGAAGGGCACCCGGGCGAAGACTTTGCCGAGTTCCTGCAGCGGCACCTGCAGGAACGTCACGAAAAGCATGAGCGCGAGAGCTGGGGTGATGAGGATATCGAGCCCAGCTGTTCCTGGTATCGCGAATGTCAGCGCACTGGCAGCGCAGATTACAGCAAAATAGATCGCAACTTGGTGGGTTTCGAGGAGGTCACGCATATCAGGTCGATCAATCGCAGCTAATTTTCGGGGTTAGTTCAAGCGCCTGCGGCCGGCCGGTGCATCGAGCGAAAAGCGCGATCGCGCGATCACAAACCTCACAGTGCCCTTGGCAGCAATCGCGCATCAGGAAGGCAACGAGATCCGACAGAGCCGAGAACACGGCGCTATAGATGATAAGGCGGCCCTCTCGCTTGCTCGTGATCAGGCCCGCTTGCTCCAGATGCCGAAGATGGAATGAGACCCGCGGCGCCGAGGCGCCCTCGAGCCCAGCCGTGATCTCGCCGGCCGGCATTCCCTCTGCGCCGGCTTTGATCAGCAAGCGCACGATTTGAAGCCGGGTTTCCTGGGCGATGGCGCCAAAACCATTGAGAGCTTGTTGTTGGTTCATTCTGACATTTAAACAGTTGTGGAATTATTGAATAATATGCGTGACGCCTGGTTCGCGCAAGCCTGTTCCCAGGAACCCCACTGCGAAGGCCAGGCGCGCTCTGGGCAACGGCCGGACGTTTCGACCCGGGATTTCAGTTGCGCGCGAATGAACTCGCACATCATCCGGTTATTACGATGACCGAAGGATCTAGCTTGACGCAGGCATTCGACGATTGGGCAGCCGACCAGGGTCTTTCGATTCCGCGAATAGTCGCCAGTAACAGCCTGATGGCCATTATCGGGCTGACTATGGCCGAGGAATAAGTTTTCTGCCCTATGATTACATGAAGCCCTGGATGGACAGCGGCGCTCTGCAACCGCTTGAGAGCGACCCACCC
>DAIMKE010000183.1:0-8640 GCA_036721875.1 Bradyrhizobium sp.
GCGTTGTAGGGGGCGTCCGACAAGCGCCGTTGGATGCTGCTTTTCTTCGTCCGCTTCCTCATGCCGAGATCTTTCGGAAACTGAACGCACGACTCCAGTGGTTATTCTAGGGCTATTGGCATTATTTGGCGCTCAAATCATGCCGCCGCACTCAAGTTATGCCAACTTCGCGAGATGATCGTCGGAGAACAGAACGGCTAGCTACCTATCAAGATCCATTGAGGAACAGAGGCCGTCCCGAAGGTGTCCGGGCGGCCCCTCCCATGGACATGGCGGCTAACGTCAGTTGAGAGTGCGGCTTCTCAAGGTGGCGGCCAAGTCCGCGAACATGCTGAGTAGTTCGCTCGCGTCACGATACTCGGTCAAGCCGGCGGCAGCCATTCCGATTGCCGCCTCGACGACCGGCACGACGCGCCCCTCAAGCAAGTCGTCCGCCAGAGCGATTTGCAGCAAGCTCGATGCCGACATCGCCTCGAGACTTGAAGCCAGCCTAGCCAAACATTTGCCCGCATTGTCGTCGGTCGGAGCCGCTAACGCGAGTGCGTTAAGGAGCCGGGCACGGAGTTCGTCGGCGGGCTGCCCGATCCTCACAAAGTCGCTTTCGATTTCACTACGTGCGATCAATTCGGCCTCCGGGTGCAGCACCGACACCGGGTCACCGACGACTTTGCCGGGACAATGGGTCAACCCTACTGATAGCGGATTGAACCAGCTGCGACTTTCCGTATTTCCACGGAGGACGGTCAAATAGCGCGTCGATCGAAGCAGTCTATCGGGGCGGTGTCCTGCTTGCGTTAAAATGCTTCGCAGGATGCAGGCGGCCGTGGCCACCGAATTAGCGCAACGTGGCCCGGGTGTGCCTCTGACGAGAAAATGACGATTTGCGCGCTAAAAAAGCTCAACATTAAAGGGATTTGCTGCCCCGCCGGTCCAGCTTCGGAGGGCAACGCTCTATCCAGCTGAGCTACGGGTGCAACGGGGGTTCATTTAGCTGATTGGTCCGGCGACGGCAACGGCCAGTTCGGCGCTGCAAAGGCTGGGTTGCGGGGCTCCCCTGCCATCGCGGGGCCGATATACCGCAAGCGCGCCGCACGGACCTGGGCCGGAGGAGGCCTGAATCCCAGCCCGCAGGGTTCGTTTTGCCCCGCATCTGCGAGATGCGCCCCGCACCGCGGCGAACTCGCTTTACCTTCAGCGGCGCGGGCCGGCCCATCGCCCCTTATATCGCTCGCCGCGCCGTTCGCCGGGCGCTAACATCGGCGCCTTATAATCGACTGGGTGCCGCCATGAGTGGACCGAGCGCGACACTTGGGTGGGGAAACGTGCTGGAAGATTTCGCGCTGTTGCGGACGCTGAGTTCGGAGCAGCGGCTCAAGACCTTTAACGCCATGGTCCGTCAGGATCTCGTGCGCGGGGAAATGCTGGTCGCGCAGGGCGGCCCTTCGAACGCATTGTTCATGGTGCTGCATGGTGCGCTCGCGGTGCGCCGGGCCGGCGAACTCGAGGCGCTCGCGGAACTTCGTGCCGGCGAACTGGTCGGCGAGATCGGCTTCTTCGCAAACATTCCGCGCACGGCCGATGTCATTGCGATTCGCGATACCAGCGTGCTGGTGCTGACGCGCGCCGCCTATCAGAAGCTCGCCGAGGAAGCGCCCGCCGTCGTCGAGGCGCTGATGGCGGCACTGGCGCGACGCTTCGCCAAGGAAACCGCGCGGCTCATCCCGGTTCGCGCCTCGCCGAGGGCGCGAACCGTGGCGCTGATCGATGGCGGCTCCGCGCCGCTGCCGGCGACATTCGATTCCCGGATGCGCGAAGGGCTGGCGGCGGCCGGCGCCGAGATCGTCGACCTTGCACGCCTGCGCGCGATGTTTCCGGGGCGCGAGCTCGATGCGTCCGAGGTCACCGAGTGGCTCAACAACCTCGAACACGCGGCGCCGCTGGTGGTCTACATGGGTGGCCGCGAAGCATCGGTCTGGGCGCGCAAGGCGATCCGCCAGGCCGACATGGTGGTCTTTGCCTGCCGCGGAGATGCGCCCGCGGACGCGTTGACCGAGATCGAGGCGTTCGCCTGCGAGGTTCATCCCGCCTCGGCGCGCAGGCTCGTGCGTATTCACGACCGGCGGCGCGGCGAGGTCAGCGGCACCGCGGCCTGGCTCAAGCGGCTGCCGTGCTTCATGCATCACCATGTGGCGCTGGAAGACCAGGCCGATATCGAGAGCCTGATCCGGTTCCTGTCCGGCCGGGCGATCGGGTTCGTCGCCGCCGGCGGCGGCAGCCTCGGCACGGCGCATGTCGGAATCTACCAGGCCTTTCGTGAGCGCGGTGCGGTGTTCGATATCTTTGTCGGCACCAGCGTCGGTTCCGCGATGGCGGCCGGCTTTGCGAAAAACCTCGAGGCCGAACACCTCGAGCGCGGCACCCACGAAATCTTCGTCAGGAGCCGCAGCCTCCGGCGGCCGACCTGGCCGCGCTATTCGCTGCTCGATCACAAGGCGTTCGATCGTTCGCTCGCCGAGCAATACGGCGCCGACTGCCGGATCGAGGATTGCTGGCGGCCGTTCGCCGCCGTCGCGACCAACCTGTCGACCCATAATCTCGAACTGATCCGGACGGGCGTGCTCTGGCAGGCGGTGCGCGCCTCGAGCGCGATCCCCGGGCTGCTGCCTCCATTCTACACGCCGAAAGGCGAAATGCTGGTCGATGGCTGCCTGATCGACAACGTGCCGCTGGCGCCGATGCATCAATTGAAGAGCGGCCCCAATCTGGTCGTGCATTTCGGCGAACCGGCGGCCGAGATGTTCGACGTCGACTATAGCGCGCTGCCGGGGCGGTTCGAACTGATCGCGGCGATGCTGACGCCGTTCCGCAAGAAGCTGCTTCCGGCAGCGCCGAGCGCCGTCAACGTGCTTTGGCGCAGCCTCGTCGCCCACCAGCGCTACGACACGTTGCCGGCGGGGCCGTTCGATGCGGTGATGCGCCCTCCGGTTCCCGAAGGCATCGACGTGACCGACTTCGACCTCCACACAGAAATCTTTGACGCGTCATACGCGTGGGCCCGATCGGCCATCGACGCGCTGGAGAGGGAAGGCAATCCGGCCATCGCGGCGATCCTCGCCCCCGGGACTGCGGCGACAAAGCGGCCGCCTCAACTCGCCGGACTGCCGCGCGAGGCACGATCCGGTTGAGCTGCGCTGCAACCTGCGCTCCTGCCGGGCACGACGGCGCTCTCGGGGATGGCAGACCGGAGTTGGCAGAACATCGGCGCGTACCGCCGTCAAAAATCTGATCCGTCCGGCCAAATCGGTGCTAACCTTCGTGCGCTGATCTTCTCACCATCGATGGGGACGTCCGATGTATAAGAAGGTTCTTCTCGCCTATGACGGATCGGTCGAGGGGCGGCGGGCGTTGCGGGAAGGCGCAAAGCTCGCACAGCTCTGCCAGGCCGAAGTGTTTCTGCTGGCGGTCGTCGAGGTCTCCTCGATCATGACGCCGGAGGCCGGGCTCACGATCCCGATCGAACTGCAAACCGAGGACTACAAGGCGATCCTGAACGAGGGATGCGACCGACTGAAGGCGCTGGGCTTTACGCCGAACGCGCGACTGGAGGTCGGGGATGCCGGGCAAAAAATCGCCGAGGTCGCCGAAGAAATCGGTGCGCATCTCGTCGTCGTCGGCCACCGCCCGCAGGGCGCGCTGGCGCGCTGGTTCGGCTCCATCGGCAGCTATCTCGTCAAGCGCCTGCGCTGCAGCGTGCTGGTCGCTCAGACCGAGGTCAGCGATGCCGAGTTCGAGCGGCTGAAGCCGCCGGCCGAGCAGGCGGCTTCGTAGCCATAGCGTTTTCAAGCGAAGTGGAGACCGGTTCGCGTCAAGAAAACGCGTCAAATAACGAATCTGGAACTCCGTTTCGATTGAGTCGAAACGGAGCTCCAGCGTCAAAACAAGAGGGAAGGTCTGCCGTTCGCTAGGCCGGAACGATGATCTTGCCGATCGGCCACAGCGCGATTCCGGCGAGCTTGAGGTGCGCCCAGGCAAACGGAATCCCGATGATGGTGACGGCCAGCAGCACCGCCGTGATCACATGGCCGAGCGCCAGCCACCATCCCGCCAAAACCAGCCAGATGATGTTGCCGATCACCCCGAGCGGCCCGGTACCGATGTCTTCCTGCCCGGTAAAGGCGTCGCGCGAGACCGCCGTGAAGCCGAACGGAAATAATGTGTAGGCCGCAATGTTGAACGCGGCCCGCGCCCAGGGAATGCCCACGATCGTAATCGCCATGATGACCGCAGCGACCAGCCAGCCGAACGCCATCCATGCGCCGCCAAGCACGATCCAGATAATGTTGAGCAGCAACGAGACCGGGGACATGACTGATATCTCCACCTTGGCGCAAGCGCGATAAAATCGAAATAGTGTTGCCGGGGTCGCGATTCAACCCGATTGCGGCGGGCCGTTCTGACGCTAGACTACGTCCACTACACGGCGTTGACGCCGATCAAGCAACAAACGCGCCGGCAAGCGCGCCAATGGAAGAGGCCCTTATGCGTCCGCTCGAATTCGGCTGGTATCTGCCCACGCATGGCGACACCACCGCCTACGGCCTGATGGAGGCGCAGATCCCGGGCTCTCCCGAATTATGCGACCGCGTGGTGCAGGCGGCGGAGCAGGCAGGCTTCGAATATCTCCTGATCCCCGTCGGCTCGACCTGCTGGGAAGCATGGATATCAGGCGCGTTCATGGCAGCGCGCTCCACGCACATCAAGCCGCTGATTGCGGCGCGGCCCGGTTACATCAACCCGGTGCTGCTCGCCAAGATGATCTCGACCTTCGACCAGATGTCGGGCGGTCGAATCTGCATCAACCTGATCGCCGGCCAGAACGAGCGCGAGGTCGAAGGCGAGGGCGTGCGCTATCCGAAGGAGGAGCGCTACGCGCTGATGGAGGAGGAGGTCTCGATCATCAAGGCGCTGTGGACGACGCGGGGCCCGGTGAACTTTGAAGGCAAATTCCACACGCTCTCGGGCGCGCATATCCGGCCGCGTCCGCTGCAGCAGCCGTTTCCAAAATTCTATCTCGGCGGCGGCTCGCGTCAGGCGTGGGAATTGTCGGCGAAACATTCCGACGTGCACCTGTTCTGGGGCGATCTGCCGGAGAGGATCGCGTCCAACATTGCCGAGATCAGGCAGATGGCTCGGGCGCATGACCGCGAAAACGACATCGGCTTCGGCATGCGGCTGCAGGTGATCTGCCGCGAGAACGAGGCGGACGCCTGGGAGGCGGCCGACCAATTGGTGCGCCACGCCACCGAACGGCAGAAGCAGGAAATGAAGACGCTCTACAACAGGTCGGAAGCCAACATGCGCGTGCAGCAGCTCGCCCGCGAGCACGGCGATCTCCTGCTGCCGCATCTATGGACCGGCATCACCAAGGTGCGCCCGGGCGCCGGCATCGCCGTTGTCGGTAATCCCGCGCAATGCGCCGACACGCTGCAGCAGTTCATCGACGCCGGCTGCCATTCGTTCTGCCTGTCCGGCTATCTGCATGACGAGGAAGCCGAGCGTTTCGGCCGGCTGATCCGCCCGATCCTCGCCGAGAACAATCGCGGTCGCTGGGCGGCGTAACTTTAGGCCGAAGCCCGCGAGGTGTCGGCGGCAATACCGAGCAGCGGGCGCAGCTGCGAGACCGGCTTCGGCGCGCTGAACAGATAGCCCTGCATCTGGGTGCAGCCGAGCCGGCGCAGGATTTCGCGCTGCGCTTCGGTCTCGACGCCTTCTGCAGTCGTGGTCATGTTGCGGGCTGCCGCGATGTTGACCACCGCTTGCACGATCGCCGCCGAACCGTCGACCTCGATGTCGCTGACAAAACAGCGGTCGATCTTGATCTTGTCGAACGGGAACCGCTTCAGATAGCTGAGGGAAGAAAAGCCGGTGCCGAAATCGTCCAGCGCGATGCGGACACCAATGGCGCGAAGCTGATGCAGGATCGCCAGCGCGCTCTCGTCGTCATGGATCAGCACCGCCTCGGTGATTTCGACCTCGAGCCGTTGTGGCGGCAGGCCCGAGGCGGCGAGTGCGCCCGTGATCCGCAACGCCAGCGTCGGCGACTTCAACTGGATCGGAGAGACGTTGACGGCCAGCCGGACATGCGACGGCCAGCCGGCGGCCTCGGTGCAGGCGGTCTGCATGACCCAGTCGCCGAGTTCGTTGATCAGTCCGGTGTCCTCGGCAATCGGGATGAACTCCGCCGGGGAAACCATGCCGCGTTCCGGATGGCGCCAGCGCAGCAGCGCCTCGCAGCCCGTCACCTCGCCGCTCGCGAGATCCAGCAGCGGCTGGTAGTGGAGTTCGAAGCTGCCATCGGCCAATGCCTGCCGAAGATCCTGCTCCATGGAGAGCCGCGCCTTGGCGCGGGCGTCCATGGCCGGTTCGAAGAACCGATAGGTACGGCGGCCACCGGACTTGGCGGCGTACATCGCGAGGTCGGCGTTCTTGATCAGTTGATCGAGTTCGGTGCCGTCCTGCGGCGCCAGCGCGATGCCGATGCTGGCATCGGTCGAGAGATGATGGCCGAGACAGTGGTACGATTGCCGGATCGCCTCGTAAACCCGCGTGACGAATTTCACGACGTCGGCGCGGTCGCCGACACCGGTCCGGATCACCGCAAATTCATCGCCTCCCAGCCGGGCGATCAGGTCGGCTGGTTCGAGGCAGTCCTTGATGCGGGCGGCCACGGCCTTGAGCAGTTCGTCGCCGATATGGTGCCCGAGCGAATCGTTGATACCCTTGAACTCGTCGATGTCGATGTAGAGCAGGGCGAACGGCCTGCCGGCATTCTGAAGCTCGCGCTCGATCCGCTCGCGGAACAGCACCCGGTTCGGAAGATCGGTCAGCGCGTCGTAATGCGCCAGATGTGCGATCCGTTCATTGGCAAGCCGGCGCTCGGTTACGTCGTCGACGACGTTGATGATGTAGCGCGGCTCACCTGCGGAATCGCGGATCGCCAGCCGCCGGGACGTGACGTAACGCTGCCCCATCGTCGGGCTTTCCCAGGGGCGCTCGTCCTTGAACAGGCCATCGGGGGATTGCAGTGTTTTTTTCGTCATCGGCCGCGATGCCGTCGGCAAAGGCTTTCGAAAAGATGTCAAAAGCCGTCTTGCCGATGATCAGGTCGCGCGAGTTGCCGAACTGGATCTCGGCCACGCGGTTGACCAGCAGGTAACGACGGTCGCGTACGTCCTTCACGGTGATCTGGGACGGGATGTGATCGATGATCTGGCTCAGGAAGGCGTAGTTCCGGTCGCGTTCCTGTTCCAGGCGGCGGCGGTCGGTGATGTCCTCCATCGTGGCGACCCAGCCGCCGTCCGCGAGCGGCTTGCTGACCGCCATGAAGGAACGCCCGTCCGAGCATTGCATGATGCTGTGATCGATCTGGCCGCGTGCGATGCTTCGCATGATGGAGGCGCAAAATCGATCGACGTCGCCGTCGAACGAGCCGGTGTCCTTGCGATGCTGCATCAGGTCGCGGAAATGGCAACCAGGCTTCACGACATCGGTCGACAGGCCATACATGTCGATGTAGCGGCGGTTGAAGGTCACGACGCGCGCCGCGGCGTCGAACGTCACCAGGCCCTGGATCATGTTGTTCAGGGCGGTGTCGAGCCGGCCCCGTTCCGCTTCGATCCGCCTCTGGGCTTCGCGGCTTTGGCGGGTGATCTGGCGGATGATCAGGAATAGCGTCAGGGCGATGACCACAGCCGAAAGCGTTGCTGCGATGATGAGGAGCCGGGTCTGCTCGCGCCAATCATCCAGCGCAGCCGTGGTGGTGTTGGTCGCGACCACAATGCCCGGGTAATGCGCGAGTGGGGCCGCGGATCCCAGCCTATCGGCATGATCGATCGGGCTTTGCATGCGCAGCGTCTGTCGTCCGCCCTGGTCGCGGACCCGCTGCAGCAACGGCGCCTTTGCAAAATTCTGGCCGATCAGTTCATCCACCCTCGGGTGGCGTGCCAGCAGGGTGCCGTCGGCATGAAACATCGAGACCGCGGCACCGGCGCCAAGGGTGGCGGAGGCGATGAATTTCTCGTAGTTGGCCGGACTGATGCGCCGCGTCATCACGCCGAGGAAGACGCCGTCCTCGCCGCGCAGCCGGTGGGCGATGATGGAGTGCATATTGCCCGTGAGGTAGCTGCGGGTCTGTTCCGTCAGCACCGATACCGATCGCGGCTCGAATTTGAATGTCTTGAAGTACGTCCGTTCGGAAATGTTGAGCGCGGGCGCCGGCAACGGCTGCGACCAGTTGATGATGTCGCCATTCGAATCGAAGATCGAGATGTCGCCGAGGTAGGCGAGAACGCCGGTCTTTTACCTCAGGATCTCATGGGCCTCGAGGCTCGCGATGCGCTCCCGAAAATCCTTCTCGGAGGCAAAGCCGGATATCTGCAGCCGCGCGATCACATCGGCGGTGATGGTGTTGGAGTCCTCGAACTGCTGGTCGAAATGCCGGGCGAGCAGCAGGACGGTGTTTTCCAGTTCGCGCTCGCTGTTGACCAGCGCGCGTTCGCGGAATTCGCCGGTCATCATGATGGTGCCGAAGAAGATCGCCGTCACCAGCAGGCCGCCGCACAGCATTAGCCACAGCACAGG
>DAIMKE010000184.1:0-8633 GCA_036721875.1 Bradyrhizobium sp.
ACCATGGCCAGCCGCGCGGCCACCTGCGCGCGCGCCGCCCCCTCCAGCCGCTTGTCGACCTGATATTGCAACAGCTCGGCGGCCTGGTCGAGCAGGTCGATCGAGGCCAGCCGCTCCGCAAGACGACGGATCATTTCGTCGCCCCGGCGGCCGATCGGGGTCAGTTCGCGATATTCGTAGAACATGGCCAGCGCATCGACCGGCTTCATGTCCTCGCCCTTCGGGCTGAGAAAGAGCTGCGCGAAAAGGGCGGACGCCGCGTCCTGGCTCTGCCGCGACAGTTCGGAGTTGGGCTGCATCCTGGTCGCGGTCTTGGCTGCCGAGAGTGAGTCGACATAGCGTCCGGTGTCGGCGTAGATCTGCACCATCCGGTTCAACGTCATCAACTCGATGTTGTCGCCGCGCCAGATCGCCGACAGCGTCTCCAGTTCGCGCAGCAGCTCGGCCTGGCCTAGTTCACCGCGCTTGTGGCTCAAGAGTGATCCGAGCAGCTTCGCCTCGGCAGACGCCTGCCGGTCGCTGGAGTACGCCGCAAACCTGTAGGCGTCGATCGCGTCCTTGTCGTGTCCCAGCGCCTCGGCCAGTCGGCCGCGCAACACGGCCATCTCGGGCTTCATGCCGGCGGGGATGCCGATCACGTCGAGCTCGCTGCGCCGGCGCGAGGCGCTCGCGTAATCCTTCACTTCGAGCGCGGCCCGCATCGCATCGAGCGTGACGAGGCGCTGCAGTTCGAGCGGCAGCGAGGCGATCGAGAATTCGGCGTTCTTGAATTTTTCACGCGCATCAGCCCATTTTTCCTGACGAGCGAAGGCAAAGCCCTTCCACAATTGGGCGTCGTAACCGTTGCCGATCGCAGGACTGGCGAGAACCCTCAGCCCCCGCTCGGGATGGCCGATCAGGATGCTGGAAATCGCATTCACCATCAGCACGGCAGCCTCTTCGGAGCCCTGCTTGGTCTCGGAGAGAATGAGGTTGGTGACACCGCGGGCTTCCTGATACATGCCGCGGGCCATGTAGAAATTGGCAAGCTCGAGACGGACCGGCGTCCGCTGTTCCGGCGGGGTGGCAACAGCCGTGTTGATCAGCGCGTCCAGCCGCGGGAAAAACTTTTCCTCGCGGTTCTTGCGCCATTCGTCGGCGTCGAAGAGCGGCCGCACCGCAGCGGTCGCGCGCTCGGCGCTGACGTCGGCCGACGATAGCGTCAATCCCCCCGGCCGGCCAAGCAGCACCTTGTCGGCGCCGACCTCGGCGGTGACATCGTCGGCATTCGGAAGAACCACCACGCCGTGCACGGATTCGAGCAGCGACAGTTCGACGAAATCCTGCCGCTTGATCAGGCCGCGGGTCGGCGGCGGCGCGGTGACGACGACGAACGCATCGCCGGCGTCGGGATCGATCAGACGGTGCATCGCACCGGGATTGGCCAGCGGCACGCTGACATTGGCGAGCGCGGGATCGGCGATGTTGCGCAGCACCGTCAGCGGCAGCGGCGAAGCCTGGCCACGATCTGCAAGCGTCAGCGTCCACTCCGTACCGTTGGCGCGGCCTTCGCTCTCGAGCGAGGGTATCTGCGGCCGGTTGAGGCGAACGCGGATGGCCTGCCCCTTCTCCAGCGGCAGCCGGCTGACATCGCCGATGATGGACCCGCCCTTGGCGCGGATCGGCTCGACATCGATCGGCGCGGTCTGGTCGAAAACCAGCCACACGGTGTCGGCCCGGCGGAACAGCGCCGCGGGCGTCGGCGCCGCAAAGGTGAACGTCATGCGCAGGGCGTCGCTGTCGCGCCTGGCCTCGACGGAGGCGGCCTTGCTTTTTTCAACGCTCTCCTTCGGCTGAGCTGACATCGCTGGCGGCACGGGCTTCGCCGCCTCCACCGGCACAGGGGCCTGTTTGGGTGCGGCGGCCTTCGGCGCTTCCGTCGTCCCCTGAACCGGCTCTGGCGGCGGCGCGGGCTTCGCGGTTTGCACCGGCGATGTGTTTGCAGGCGCAGGCGCGGGCGCTGCGTTCTCGATCGCCGGCGCCGCCTTCGCGGCAACGGGCGTGGCTGCCTCTGTCGCCGCCGGAACCTTTTCAGGCGCGGCCGTCGCCTGCCCGGGCTTGATCTCGATCCCGGCTTGCTCGGCAATCTGCTCCGAGGTGACGGGCGGAGGCTCCGCCGATTGCTGCGGCGGCATCGCTTCCTTGAGCCGCTTGTCGCGGGAAGCCCGTGCGGCCGGCTGCGGCTTGGCGGGGGGCGTTGCCGCAGCCTGCTGCTCCGGCAGCGCCGTCTTTTCCGCCTGCTGGAAGGCGACGTCGATCGTATAGTTCTTTTCCTCGCGGAAAGAATGCACATCGACGTCGCCGATCAGCACGATATCGACGGCGGACGATTCAACGTCGGCGCGCTGGCTGATCGAGGCGACGTTCGGCGGCGCGGCCACCTTGGCGTCCGCCAGATCGAAACTGAGCACGTTGTTGAACTGCAGCGTCAGCTTCTGGTCGTTGAGGACCGACGACACGTTGACCCCGTCGGGCATCTCGAACACGAAGCGCACGAAGGTGGGCTGCACCAGGGCGCGCACCCTGACCGGCGGCCTCTTCTTGGCGGCCGCGACCGCCATCTGCGCGCGAAGCGCCCGCTCGGCGGCCCGCGCCCTCGCCGCCAGTTCGCGAATGACTTCGGCGGGAAGCGGCGGCGGCGGACCGGTCCAGCTATCGGGGAGAAAGTCGATGAAGATTCGCTCGCCCGCCGTCATGGTATTGACGGTCACCCGCCGCGCCAGTGACAGCCGGATCGCAGTGCCGTCGGGATCGCGCCGCGCCGAACCGACATAGTCCGGGACGGCATCCGATAATTTATCGACGGGAATATCCACTGGCCGCTTGAAGTGGATGATGATGATCGAACCCGCGGTCGACACCTCGGACTCGACGTCCTCGGCAAGCCTGAGCACCAGCCGGGCGAATCCGCCCGCGGAGGCAAAGGTCGCATCGCCCCGCACTGGATCGTTGGCACGGCAGGGCTGGGCAAAGGTCAGGCCGACGAGCAGCAGGAAAAGACCCAGGAAGAGATCCGGGTAGCGGCCAAGGCAACGGGATCCCGTCCGCGCCAATGCGCGGCCCGGCGACCCAATTCCAATGGCAGCCCGTCGCCCCATCCGGGAAATTCTCTTTGGCCTCAACGATACAGCGGCGAAGCGCCCTCGCCTGCAGGTCTGAATCTTGGATCGGCGGGCTTAAGGCTTTGTTAACATCAACTTATTGATTTCATTCAAGCGCGCCGAGCAGGCCCAGGTCGCGCCGGATAAGCCCGGTTCCGGTCACTTCCCGGCTTGGCCCGACCAAGCCGTAGCCCTCGCCAAGCCACCACTGTGCCCGCCGTTGCCCAGCATTTGATCGCAGACATGCAAGGAACCATCTTCAATACCGTGTCGTTCTGGAACAGAATGCAGGTGGGGGCGCACCGCAAACCCCGGCTCGAAGAGCCGGAAGTGGAGTGTTTGGCATGGCAACCCAGATCGTGATGGACCGTACAGGCGACACCCGGCACGCATTCGATGTCAATGATCGCGCTTCGGTCGCAAAAGCCGAGCGGCGTTTCATGGAATTGACCGGTGCAGGCTTTACGGCAGCGACGCGCACAGGTCCCGGCGAGCAGCGGGTAATCCGCAGCTTCGATCCGACGGCGGAAGAGACCCTGTTTTATCCGCGCCTCGTCGGTGGCTGACCACCATGACCGCGCAGGCCGCACTTGCGGTGTGCTCGTTCATTCTGGCCTTGATTGCCGCAGTGACGCTGTCAACGCTTTCGGTAGCGTTGGCGCGTTACGCTTCGACGGCTGACCCTATTCACTTGGCACGTGATCGCCGGGCCCTCAAGCTGCTGAAGGATTGGCTCTCGCCGGAGCAACTGGCCTGCTACGAGCGTTACAGCTTCTTCGACGTCATCGGCAGCGATACCGGAACACGCTTCCGGATCCACCACGGCACACAGACCAATATCGAGGAGATCGGCAGCAACGGGCGCCTGGTCTGCAAATGGTGCTTCGGGCCTGACGGCAATCTCGCCGCGGGCGACGTCATGCTGACACAGAAGATCGCGCTCGAAACCAATGAGCGCGCCGCGCTGATGGTAGCAAACCGCTCCTATGCCCGTCCCGACCGTGGAGCGTTTCACAGGGTGACTTGAAGCGAAGCTGCCGCGAGGCCAGTTCCGACGTCAGTTCGGCCTTTGCGGCAGGATCTTGCCTTCGATCTTCGGCAATTCGGCGGTAGACGTCGACTTGTCGGAGCCAGCGCGGCGCGCCAGCTCGACCGTGAGCCGCTCGGCCGCTTCCGGCTGCATCAGGCCCAGGATGTCCGACATCTTCCGCGGTGCGATCTGTGAGGCGATATCGTAGAGCACCGACATCTCCAGCCGGTCGAACACCTTGGCCGCGTCCTTTGGCTTCATGCCCTCGTACATCGTGATGATGCCCTTGAAGCGCGCGGCATCCTGCTCCGCCTTTTGCCCGGCCACGGTCGAGATCTTTGCTTCCGTCGCCTTCGCCTCCTCGACGCGGCCCTCGATGCGCTTCTCGGCAGATTTCAGCAGGCTTTCGCGGATTTCGATTTCACGCGCGCGCTGTTCCAGTTCCTGACGGCGCGCCTGCAGCCTTTCGAGGATGGCGCGCTCCGACGGCGATACCGACTGCGGATTCTGGTCGGGAAACACCACGACGCCGTCGGGCTTCGGCGCTTCCGCGGCGGGAGCGGCCGGCTTCGGCGCCTCTTCCTTCTTGGGCTCTTCCTTCTTGACCGAGCCGGTGACCTCGACGGCGTCGCCCCTGGCGCCCGGGAAACCCAGATTGTCCTGCGCCCAGGATCGCTTGGCCGGCGGTGGCGACGGACCCGGCTGGTATTGGAACACGTATCCGCCATCGATCACGAGGCCTGCGATCTTCAGCACGACAAGGCCGAAGATCGCGACCAGCACGACCGGAATGACGCGGATATCGCGGAACGACTTCATGCAGCGATGCCACTCGCCCTGCGACGTTCAGCGAATGCTTCCGCTGCCGCAGCAACCGCCTTGGCGCTCGAGATCTTCGGAGCTGCGGGTTCGGCTTCCTGCGAAGGCCGCGCGGCAATCGCGATCTTGGACAGCCGGCGAATGACGCCGTCGCCTTCGGCCAGCATGTCCTTCAGGTGCCCCGCCATCTGCGTCGCTGCGGAGAGCTGGCTGCCGAGATTTTCGTTGACGTCGCGAACGGTGTGCTTGAGGCCGCCGATCGCGCGCTCGGCGATTTCGGTCGCGGTGATCAACTCGGCGATCGTGGCCTTCAGCGAATGCTCGTCCGCCTTCAGCCGCTTCAGCCGCTTGTTGAGCAGCATGCAGTAGCCGATCGTGAGCATCAGCAGCACCGCTACCAGACTCTCGATCACAATGCCAAGGGAATGACTCATTGTGCCTCCATCAACTTGGTTTGCTCGTCGGCCTTCTCGAACATCGCGAAGGTAGTATTGGGTTTGCGCAACTGCTTGGTGACGCGGATGGCGACGCGGTCGCCGACCCGGCCCATGCGCCCCTCGGTCAGGAGCACGTTGCCGCAGCGGACCTGCACCGAAGCTTCGGGGCGCATATCCAGTGGCAAGGTGTCGCCGACCTTCAGCATCATCAGTTGCTTGAGCGGAATGTCGGCTTCATACAGCACTGCGTCGACCGAGATCTCGGCCTGCGCCACCTCGGTCGCGAAGTGCCCTTCCCAGATCGGATCGCGGCCGAACTTTTCGCCCATGAACATCTGCAGCAGAACCGGGCGGATCGGCTCGATGGTGGCGTAGGGCAGCAGAAGTTCGACAATCCCGCCGCGGTCTTCCATATCGATGCGCAGGCGCACCAGGATCGCAGCGTTGGCGGGACGGCTGATCGCGGCAAAGCGCGGATTGGTTTCAAGCCGGTCGATCGAGAAGGTCACGGGCGACAGCGGGCGGAACGCCTGTTCGGCATCTGCGAGAATGACTTCAACCAGGCGCTTGACCAGGTTGGTCTCGATGGTGGTGTAGGGCCGGCCTTCGATGCGCAGCGAGGTCTGGCCGCGACGGCCGCCGAGCAGCACGTCGATGATCGAATAGATCAGGCTTGAATCCACCGTTGCGAGGCCGAAATTCTCCCACTCCTCGGCCTTGAACACGGACAGCACCGCCGGCAGCGGGATCGAGTTCATGTAGTCGCCGAAGCGGACCGAGGTGATGCGGTCGAGCGAGACTTCGACGTTGTCAGAGGTGAAATTGCGCAAGGACGTCGTCATCAGCCGCACCAGGCGGTCGAAGACGATTTCGAGCATCGGCAGACGCTCGTAAGAGACCATCGCCGAATCGATGATCGCGCGGATGCCGGAATGATCGTCGAGCGTGACGTCGCCGACGGTGAAGCCGAGGAGATTGTCGATCTCCTCCTGCGACAGCACCCGCTCGCCGGAGTTCTTGCCGCTTCCGAGATCGCGGCTGCCGTCCTCGACCATGGCCGCCCATTGCAGGGCCATGGTCTCCGATAGCTCGTTCTCGGCGGCAGCCTTCGCGGCCTCGGCGGGATCCTCGGAATCGAGCGAGGCCTCCCACTGGGCGGCAATTGCATCCTGGTCGACTTGGTCGTTGCCCGCCATGATCCCTAGTCCGTCATGCTCACTGGACCACGACTTCCTTGAACAGCACCGCGCTGACCTGGACCGGGGCGACCGCCGCGTTGACGCGCTTGGTCAGCTCCTCCTTGAGGCGGAAGATGCCGGCGGAACCATTGAGGTCGGAGGGGCGCAGCTCGCGCACATAGGTCTGGAAGATGTCGGTGACGCGCGGCATCGTCGGCTTGATCGCCTCGATCTGCTTCTCCTCCTTCAGCTCCAGCACGATCTTCAGGCGCAGATATTGCACGCGCTCGCCGGGCGCGCCGGCGAGGTTGACCATCAGGTCGGGGACGTCGACGAAGGCCGGCGGCTTCGGCGGAGGCGCTGCCTCGGCATGATGCTCGTCGGGGCCATGACGGAAGAAGAAGAACCAGGTCGCAGCGCCGCCGCCGAGGACGGCGAGCGCGCCGACGACCATGATGATGAGCTTGAGCTTGTTCTTCGGCGGAGCGGCCTCTGCGCCATCGCTGGCTGCGCCGCCTTCCTCATTCTCTGCCATGCTTGCCGCGCTCGTTCATCTCTCAAAGGGGTCGAAAGAGCGAAGCCTCCTGGCAGGCAGTGACGCGGTACGAATGCCCCAGCGCAATGCGCTCCTCTGGTGCGCAAACGCTACGGTAATAATGGTTAACGGAATCTTTCGATTGGGCCTGCGCTAGGAAAAATCTGCCGGGCAAACATGGCTAACAGAACCTTTCTGCCGCCCTCCCGCGCCCTTCCAAAATACGCAACCCATTGAATTTATGCGGAATTTCGGATTGGCACGGCTTTCGCTGAGAGAGGGCCGAGACCCCATGGTTTGGGAGAACCGGAAGGTCTCGTTCACGAGGTCGGCCAAGGCGCTTGGGAGAGCGAAATGGCGGATCTCACTCAGGGGAGATTTCCGATGCAGAACGCGCTTCTGATCGGCTTGTCACGGCAGATGACGTTGGAACGGCAGATGGACGTCATCGCCAACAACGTCGCCAATGCCAACACCAACGGCTTCAAGGCCGACCATTCGCTGTTCGAGGAGTTCCTCAACTCGAACGCGCGTCACGACAATTTCATCGGTCGCGACCGGCGGGTCTCTTATGTGCAGGACCGCGGCACCTTCCGCGACGTCGGCCAGGGGCCGATGGAAGCGACCAACAACCCGCTGGACATGGCGATCGACGGCACCGCCTATTTCGCGGTGCAGGCCAATGGCGGCGAGCGCTACACCCGCGACGGCAAATTCTCGATCAACAGCACCGGCCAGCTCGTCACGTCAGACGGCAACCTCGTGCTCGGCGCCGCCGGCCCGATCACGTTCCAGCCGACCGATCACGACATCAACGTCGCACCCGACGGCACCGTCACGGTGCTGGAGGGCACGGCAAGGAACGACTCGATCCGTGGCAAGATCCGCATGGTCTCGTTCGACGATCCGGCCAGGCTGACCAAGCTCGGCGCCAATCTCTATGACGCGGGCTCCGCCGTCCCGCAGGCCGACACCAAGTCGAGCATCCGCCAGGGCTATGTCGAGAAGTCGAACGTGAACGCGGTCGGCGAGATGAGCCGCATGGTCGAAGTCATGCGCAGCTACAGCGCCATCGCCAACCTGCTCCAGCAGCAGAGCGACCTCCACAAATCGGCGATCGACAAGCTCGCCGACGTTCCGGCTTGATTGAGGGAGAACTGACATGCAGGCGCTTCACACCGCGGCGACCGGAATGGCGGCACAGGAACTCAACGTTCAGGTGATCTCCAACAACATCGCGAACCTCCGCACCACCGGCTTCAAGAAGCAGACCGCGGCATTCCAGGACCTGATCTACGAGCACGTCCGCCGCGTCGGCGCCCAGTCGTCGGACCAGGGCACCATCCTGCCGGTCGGCGTCGACATCGGCGGCGGCGTCAAGACCGTCGGCACGCCACGCAGCATGACGCAGGGAACGCTGTCGCAGACCGGCAACGACCTCGACCTCGCAATCTCGGGCGATGGCTTCTTCAAGATCCTGATGCCCGACGGCAC
>DAIMKE010000185.1:0-8622 GCA_036721875.1 Bradyrhizobium sp.
CCCTCCAACGATCCCGTGCTCGGCGATCCCAAGACCTGCGACGCGCTCGATCTCGTCATCGTGCCGCGCACCCGCGACCTCGGCGACGGCTTTGCCGTGCGGCGCGCGTTGCCGCATGGCAAGCGACAGATGGTCGGGCCGTTTATCTTCTTCGATCATTTCGGTCCCGTTCAGTTCATCGCCGGCAAGGGCATGGACGTGCGCCCGCACCCGCACATCGGGCTTGCCACCGTCACCTACTTGTTTGACGGAAGCATCATGCACCGCGACAGCGAGGGCAACATTCAGGAGATCCAGCCCGGCGCCATGAACCTGATGACCGCCGGCCGCGGCATCGCGCATTCCGAACGCACGCCCGACGTGCAGCGACGCGACGGGCAGAAGATGCTGGGCTTGCAAAGCTGGATCGCGCTGCCGGCAGGCTCCGAGGAAATCGCGCCGTCATTCCAGCACTACGCCGCCGAAAGCCTGCCAACGGTCAAGGATACCGGCTTTACCGCGCGCATCATCGCGGGCAGCGCTTTCGGCGTGAAATCGCCGGTCTCGATGGTCTCGCCATGGTTCTACACCGAAGTGACGGCGCAGGCCGGCACCAGCGTCCCGCTTGACCCCGATCATGAGGAGCGCGCGATCTATCTGGTCGACGGCGAGGTCGAGATTGCCAACGAACGTCATGAAGGGCCAAGCCTGCTGATCTTCCGGCCGGGCGATCGCATCACCGTCAAAGCCGTCAGACCGACGCGGATGATGTTCCTCGGCGGTGATGCGCTGGAAGGCCCGCGCCATATCTGGTGGAATTTCGTTTCCTCCAGCAAGGAGCGGATCGAACAGGCCAAACAGGACTGGAAAACCGGCCGTTTCGCCGCTGTTCCGCAGGAACACGAGTTCATTCCGCTGCCGGAGTGAGCTATTGCTCCGCTTTCTCATATGCGCGCCCGCGCCTGCGCTGGCGCACCTGCCTGAAAGCCTGACCGAATGAACGCGATGCTCGCCAGCGACCTGCCCCTGCCAAGGATCGGCCGCGGCAAGGTGCGCGATATCTATGCCGTCGGCGACGACCGCGTGCTGCTGCTCACCACCGACCGCATCAGCGCGTTCGATGTGGTAATGGCCGAGACCATTCCGATGAAGGGCGCGGTGCTGACCCAGATCAGCGCCTGGTGGTTCCGCCAGCTCGAAGGCGTGGTGCCGCACCACATGATCAGCGCCGATGCGGATGAAATCATCCGCGCGGTGCCGGAGCTGACGAACCACCGCGCCGACATCGTCGGGCGCGCGATGCTGTGCCGGCGCACCACCGTCTTTCCGGTCGAGTGCGTGATCCGCGGCTACATCTCGGGCTCGGCCTGGAAGGAATATGCCGCATCCGGCACGCTCGCCGGCGAGAAGCTGAAAGCTGGTCTGGTCGAGAGCGAGAAGCTGGAACAGCCGATTTTCAGCCCCGCCACCAAGGCCGAGACCGGCCATGACGAAAACATCACGATCGCACGGGTGCGCGAGATTCTGGGCGACGACGTCGCCGGGAAGCTCGAGAGCATGGCGCGTGCGGTTTATGCGTTCGGTGAAACGGCCGCCCGCAGGCAGGGCATCATCATTGCCGATACCAAGTTCGAATTCGGCCGCGACAAGGACGGCCGCATCATCCTGATCGACGAAGTAATGACGCCGGACAGCTCACGGTTCTGGGCCGTCGACGTCTACAAGCAGGGCCAGGGGCAGCCGAGCTTCGACAAGCAGCCGCTGCGCGACTATCTCGACAGCGAACGGCGCGCCGGCCGCTGGAACGGCGACGCGCCGCCGCCTCCGTTGCCCGACAGCGTGGTCAATGCGACGAGCAAGCGATACCTCGATGCGTATCGGCGGGTGACGGGGACAATGCTAAAGGTCTAGCTTTCGTCATTGCGGGCACAGAATTGCCCAATCGGCCCATCTGGTGCCAAGCTGTCCCCAAAGACCAGCAGGGAGCGTCCCATGTCCGAAGCCGACACCGTCCTCGTCGAGCGCGACGGCCCCGTCACCATCGTCTCCATCAACCGGCCGCATTGCCGCAACGCCGTCGACGGCGCGACCGCGCGCAAACTCTACGACGCGTTTCTCGCCTTCGATGCCGACGAGGCGGCATCAGTTGCGGTATTCACAGGCACCAGCGGCTATTTCTGTGCGGGCGCCGACCTGAAGGCGGTGGCAGCCGGCGATCCCAACAAGAAGCGCGAGATCGGCGGCCATCAATCGATCGCGCCGATGGGACCGAGCCGCCTGCGGCTGTCGAAGCCCGTGATCGCCGCGGTCGAGGGTTTTGCGGTGGCCGGCGGCATGGAGCTGGCGCTGTGGGCCGACATGCGCGTGGTGGCCGAGGACGCCACCTTCGGCATCTTCTGTCGCCGCTTCGGCGTGCCGCTGATCGACCTCGGCACCATCCGCCTGCCGCGGCTGATCGGCCACTCGCAGGCGATCGACCTGATCCTCACTGGACGCCCGGTCGGCGCGCAGGAAGCGCTGCGCATGGGCCTCGCCAATCGCGTCGTCGGCAGGGGTGAGGCCTGCGCGCATGCAATGGCGCTGGCCAGGGAAATCGCGGCCTTCCCGCAGAGCTGCATGCGCGCCGACCGGCTGTCGGCGCTGCGGCAATGGGACCTCGATGAAGAGGACGCCATCGCCAACGAAATGCGCGGCGGGCTCGCGGTAATTGCGTCGGGCGAAACGCTGTCCGGCGCAACCCGATTTGCCTCCGGCATCGGCCGTCACGGCGCCTTTGCCGATGACGCGAGCGAATGAGCCTTACACCCCGGCCATCATCACGTATTTGATCTCGACATATTCTTCCATGCCGTGATGCGAACCCTCGCGGCCAAGGCCGCTCTCTTTCACACCGCCGAAGGGTGCAACTTCGGTCGTGATCAGCCCGGTGTTGACGCCGACCATGCCGGACTCCAGCGCTTCAGCGACGCGCCAGACCCGGCCGAGATCGCGTGAATAGAAATACGAGGCGAGGCCGAACGGCGAGTTGTTGCACATCGCGATCACCTCGGCCTCGTCCTTGAAGCGGAACACCGGCGCCAGCGGACCAAAGGTTTCCTCGTGCGCCACGAGTGCATCCGGCTTCACGTTTGCCAGCACCGTCGGCTCGAAGAAGCTGCCGCCGAGCGCATGGCGCTTGCCGCCGGTAACGATCTTCGCGCCGCCCTTGACCGCATCCGCGATGTGCTTCTCGACCTTGTCGACCGCCTCCATGTTGATCAGCGGCCCCTGCACCACGCCCTGCTCGGTGCCGTCGCCGATCTTCATCGCGGCGACCTTCTTCGACAGCTTTTCGACGAACTGATCGTAGATCTTGTCCTGGGCGTAGAGACGATTGGCGCAGACGCAGGTCTGGCCCATGTTGCGGTATTTCGAGACCATGGCGCCTTCGACGGCGGCATCGATATCGGCGTCATCGAACACCACGAACGGTGCGTTGCCGCCGAGTTCGAGGCCGAGCTTCTTCACGCCCACGGCAGCCTGCTGATAGAGGATCTTGCCGACCTCGGTCGATCCGGTGAAGCCGACGAAGCGCACCGCGGGGTGCTCGCACAGCACCTTGCCGATCGCGGACGAATTGCCGGTGAGGATATTGAACACGCCTTTCGGCACGCCGGCCTTTTCGGCGAGCGCGACCAGCGCCAGCGCGGTCAGCGGCGTTTCATTGGCGGGCTTGAGCACCACCGTGCAGCCGGCGGCGAGCGCCGGCGAGACTTTTCGGGTGATCATCGAGCAGGGGAAATTCCATGGCGTGATCGCGCCGCAGACGCCGATCGGCTGCTTGATGGCGAGCAGCCGCGCATCCGGCCGCTGGGTCGGAATGGTTTCGCCGTAGACGCGGCGGGCTTCCTCGGCAAAGAATTCGACATAGGCGCCGCCGATATCGACCTCGCCCAGCGCTTCCGCCAGCGGCTTGCCCTGCTCCGACGTCAGGATCAGCGCGAGGTCTTCGCGGTTGGCGATGATCAGGTCGAACCATTTGCGCAGGGTGTTGGAGCGCTGCTTGGCGGTGAGTTTTGCCCAGGCCGGGAATGCGCGCTCGGCGGCCTCTACGGCCTGCGTCGCTTCCGCGGTGCCGAGCTTCGGCACTTTCGCCAGTTCGACGCCATTGACCGGATTGGTGACGGGATTGGCTGGCGTGCCGACCCAGGCGCCATCGATGTAGCAGCGGTCCCGCAGCAGCGAGGGGTCCTTCAGGCGGTCGTGCAGCGAGGGCTGGGAGGCTTGTGCGCGAGCGGCGACGGGCGGGTTCATGGCGTTACTCCTCGGGAGTTTCTGGAAGTTCCCCGGAGTATAGGCCGATATCATCGGCGATGCATCGGCTGCCAACGCAGCCCTGCTTCAAGCTAAGTTGAGGGTCAATCAGGCCGCGCCGCTCATATACGTCTCGCGGCGGCCGATCATGCGCTGCGCGGCGGCCTTGGCGTCGGCCTTCGAGGAGGTCGCGCAGGTGCGGTATTCGAGGTCGGGCAATTTCGGCTCGCGGCGGCTGAACCATGATTTGGAACCGACGGAAAGCTGGGCAAGCGCCTGGGCAACGTTGTCGACGGCTTCGAAGGAATACAGCGCACCGGTCCCGGCAATGCGGACTTCATAGATGCCGGGGGTAATCGGCGCCTCGATGTTTTCGCCGCGTCCGGGGCGGGGATATCGCTTCCATTCACTCCAGGTCGAAATCATCGCGTTAGGCCTCGCAAGCGTTGAAATGCGGCTATTTCTGGCTAGTGGGTCCAGCCTACGAGCTACGTTTCTGCTGGAATCAGAACGCATTACAGAAAAAATACAGCTTCGGGAATCGTGGCGGAATCACGATATCGTGGATGGTTAAGCCGGTCACGGCGATACGGCCTCATCCACCGCGGATTGCGGCCGGGTGTTGCAGTTTTGTGTCCCGCACCCGTTACCCCTTCACGAGACTGCGACATTGTCGGCGGCTTGTTCCCGAGCGCTTGCGGGATCGCAAAGGTGGGAGGATGATCGCACCACTGCCATAAAAAAACAGCGGGAGGTGACCCATGCAAGGCAATGCCGAGATCGATCAGATTCTGCGTCAGAAGAGCGAGGCCAAAGAAATTCCAGGCGTGGTCGCGATGGCGGCGACCGGGAACGACGTGATCTACCAGGGCGCGGCCGGCAAACGCGACCTTGGCAACGACGACGCCATGACAACAGACAGCGTGTTCTGGATCGCGTCCATGACCAAGGCGATCACCACGGCCGCCGGCATGCAGCTCGTGGAACAAGGCAAGCTGTCGCTGGACGAGCCGATCGGCAAGCTGCTGCCCGACCTCGCCTCCCCGCAGGTGCTGGAAGGCTTTGACGCCAATGGCGAGCCGAAACTGCGGCCAGCGAAGAAGCCGATCACGCTGCGCCAGCTGATGACGCATACCGCGGGCTTTGCCTACGACATGTGGAACGGCGACCTCGGAAAATACCTCGAGAAGACCGCCACGCCCGGCATCATCTCCTGCCTGAACGCCGCGCTGAAGACGCCGGTCATGACCGATCCCGGCACGCGCTGGGAATACGGCACCAATATCGATTTCGTCGGCAAGGCGGTGGAAGCCGCCAGCGGCAAGAAGCTCGATGTCTACCTGCGCGAGAACATGTTCGCCCCGCTCGGCATGAACGACACCGGCTTCAAGATCACGGACGCGATGCGCCAGCGGCTGGGTCGGCATGCATGCGCGCGGGCCGGATGGCGCGCTGGCGCCGATGCCTTTCGAGCTCGAACAGGCGCCGGAATTCCACATGGGCGGCGGCGGCCTCTATGGCACCGCGGCCGACTATATCAAGTTCACCCAGATGATCCTCAACAAGGGCCGCGGCAACGGCAATCAGGTGCTGAAGCCGGAAACGGTGGCGCAGATGGGCCAGAACAACATCGGCGAGCTCACCATGGGCAGGATGCCGACGGCGCTGCCCGCCTACACCAACGATGTCGATCTCTATCCCGACATCGTCAAGAAGTGGGGGCTCTCGTTCCTCATCAACACCGCCAAGACCCCGGAAGGCCGCAGCGCCGGCAGCCTCGCCTGGGCCGGTCTCGCCAACACCTATTTCTGGATCGACCCGGCGCGCAACGTCGCCGGCGTGATCCTGATGCAGCTGTTGCCGTTCGCCGACGCCAAGGCGCTGGAGACTTTCGCGGGCTTCGAGCGCGGAATTTATGCCGGGCTCGATGCGGGGCAGAAGGCGGCATAAGGAGCAGAGGTCACGGACCGTCATTTCGCGCCGGCGTTCGCTCTTGGAGGTCGGCGCGCAGCGCCGGGTGAGGGGGACTCTCCGCGAGTCCCTGTGCGGAGTCAGCCCCTCACCCCAACCCTCTCCCCGCAAGCGCAGGGCGAGGGAGACGAAACCGCGCATGGAGGAACGCACTTGACCGACACCATCGACAGCTACGTCTGCGGCATTTCCGACGCGCCGCTGCTGGGGGACACCATCGGACGCTGCCTCGATCGGGCCGCGCAACGATGGGCTAATCGCGAGGCGCTGGTTTCGCCGAGCCATGACGTCCGCTGGACGTGGAAGGAATTTGCCGCGCGCGTCGACGCGGTGGCGGCGGGGTTTCTCGCGCTCGGCCTCGAACGTGGCGCGCGGATCGGGGTGTGGTCGCTGAACCGCCCCGAATGGACGCTGACGCAGTTCGCCGCCGCGAAGGCGGGTCTCATCCTCGTCACCATCAATCCGGCCTATCGCCTGAGCGAGCTCGAGTTCGCGCTGGCAAAGGTCGGCTGCGCGGCGATCGTCACCGCGACCGCGTTCAAGACCTCCAACTACATGGAGATGCTGAACACGCTGCTGCCGGAACTCGCAACGTCGAAAGCCGGCGAGTTGCAGTCGGCGCGGCTGCCGCAGTTGCGCGCGGTGATCCAGATCGGCGGCCCCAAGGCGCCCGGCACGATTGCGTTCGATGACGTGTCGCAGATGGGGAGCGCACAGCACCGCGAGCAGCTTGCCGAGCTCGGCAAGCTCCTGCAGTTCGACGATGCGGTGAACATCCAGTTCACCAGCGGCACCACGGGCTCGCCAAAGGGCGTGACGCTGACGCATCACAACATCCTCAACAACGGCTATTTCGTCGGCCGCGCGATGCGCCTGACCGAGCAGGACCGCATCTGCATTCCCGTGCCGCTGTATCACTGCTTCGGCATGGTGATGGGCAACCTCGCCTCCGTCGCGCTCGGCGCCACCATGGTCTATCCCGGCGAGGGCTTTGATCCCTTGGCGACGCTGCAGACCATCGAGCGCGAGAAATGCACCGCGCTCTACGGTGTGCCGACGATGTTCATCGCCGAACTCGATCATCCGGAATTCTCGCGCTTCGACCTGAAATCGCTGCGCACCGGCATCATGGCCGGCGCGCCCTGCCCGGTAGAAGTGATGAAGCGCGTCAACAACGAGATGAACATGGGCGAGGTGACCATCGCCTATGGCATGACCGAGACCTCGCCGGTGAGCTTCCAGAGCGCCACGGATGATCCGCTGCAGCGGCGCGTCTCCACCGTCGGGCGCATCCATCCGCATGTCGAGGTCAAGGTCGTCGACCTCGAGGGCCGCGTGGTGCCGCGCGGCCAGCGCGGCGAACTCTGCACCCGCGGCTACAGCGTCATGCTGGGCTATTGGGACGAGCCCGAGAAGACCGCCGACGTGCTCGACGCGCAGGGCTGGATGCACACCGGCGACATCGCCATCATCGACACGGAAGGCTATTGCAACATCGTCGGCCGCATCAAGGACATGGTGATCCGCGGCGGCGAGAACCTCTACCCCCGGGAGATCGAGGAATTCCTCTATCGCCATCCCAAGATCCAGGACGTGCAGATCTTCGGCGTCGCCGACGACCGCTACGGCGAAGAACTCTGCGCCTGGATCCGCACCCGCCCCGGCGAAACCCTCACCACTGAGGAGGTCCGCGCCTTCTGCCAGGGCCAGATCGCCCACAACAAGATTCCGCGTTACGTCGAATTCGTCGACGAATTCCCAATGACGGTGACGGGGAAGATCCAGAAGTTTCTGATGCGGGAAGCGGTGGAGGCGAAGCTGGGGCTGAAGGCGGCGAAGACGGCGTGAGGAGTGAGGGAAGCGCTTCCTCGTATCGCAAGCCCTCACCCCACCCACGATCGTCACACCGCGCCGAACTGTCATGCCCCGCGAAGGCGGGGCATCCAGTACGCCGCAGCGTGTCGGTTCAATCATGAACGTCTCTGGAATACTGGATCGTCCGCCTTCGCGGACGATGACAACTGGATATGCGTCCGCGATCTCGCGGCGCGTTGCGCCCGAGCTTTGCCTGATCTTCACGCCCGAGAGAACAGAGGGCGCGGGGAAGGCCGGGTGCGCGCTGCACCCGCGGTCTCGTGTGCAATATGCGCAAAAAAAACGCGCACACGAGCATACAGGTCCAGCGGAGAGCATCCGGCCTTCCCTGCGCAGTGGGTTTACGGCGTACTTCGTGATCTCCCCGGTGTGCGAATTCCTTTAGCCACCGTTGTCTGCGCATTGACGGATGGCACCGAGCCCGGTCGGGCCGGCGCATCCTCCGCAGACGTGACACCAGCCACGGGTGCCAGAACCACACGACTTGGCCGTACGCTTCAGCAT
>DAIMKE010000186.1:0-8618 GCA_036721875.1 Bradyrhizobium sp.
CCCTAGGGGAATCGAACCCCTGTTTCAGCCTTGAGAGGGCTAAGGCCATTCGATTCGATGAGCGCTGAAGACCCCGTCCCGAGGGAAATGGTTCTGGCTCAAACTACTGACTAGCTTTTCGCCGAAAAAATCCACCGTTTGAAAAACCGTTTTAATCTTTCTTTCTCAACCGGTGAGTTTTTGTATGTGCTTGATTTGAATGGCGCGCCCGAAGAGATTCGAACTCCTGACCCCCAGATTCGTAGTTAGGGGATGCCTGTTCTACATGGTTCTAAATAAGCTTCCCAATTCGTGATAAGGCCGATAATCGTAGCCTCCTAGAACACCGACCCTCTGATCCCTTCCTTAATTTGAACACGGTGGGACATCCCAGAAGGGTTATTTTCGGTTATTTGGGAGGACGCGCCTTGCCCACCATCCGCCTCACTGAGAAGTCCATCGCCCGCCTCCCCGCTCCCGATCCCAGCGGCAGGCAGGCCCTGCACTGGTCCGACGAGCTCAAGGGCTTCGGCGTCCTCTGCTCGGGCACCACGGGCGCAAAGAGCTACATAGTCCAGCACGCCCTTGCCGACGGGAACACGGCGGCGGGTCACCATCGCCCGGACCAACGTCATCACCTTGGACGCGGCCGTGGTGGAGGCGAAGAAGGTCCTAGCCACGTTCTACTCCGGCCGGGACCCGAAATCTCTGGGGCGCGAGAACCCGACCCTGCGCAGCGCCCTTGCGGACATGCTCGCAGGCCGCCCCGACCTCAAGAGCAGGTCCAAGGCATTCTACGAGGACGCCATCAACCGCCACCTTGAGCCTTGGCTAGACACCCCGTTGCGCAGCATCACGCGCCAGTCGGTGGAGGAACGTCTCGCAAAGATCGCGGGGAACGTTTCGGCCACGAGCAAGTACAGCGGCAATGCCACCGCCAACGGCGTCATGCGCAGCTTCCGCGCCGTCTATAATTTTGCAGCCGACCGCGCACCGGCGGACAATCCGCTGCCGCCGAACCCGGTGCGCCTGAAAAAGGTCTGGCTGCCGGTCATGTCGCGCACCCGCATGGTGCCGTCGGCCGACGTGAAGAAATTCTACGATGCCGTCTGCGCGCTGGAGAGCAAGGTAGCATCGGACTATCTGCGGCTCGTCATGTTCACCGGCCTGCGCAGGCGCGAGGCGTCGGGCCTGCTGTGGACGCCTATGGATTTCGATCAGCGCGTCATCAACCTGCCGGCCTCGATGACGAAGGCAACCCGAGCGCTGCCTCTGCCGATGTCGGATTTCGTGTTCAATCTGCTGTCGGCTAGGCGCGGCCTTGGCGATACGAAGTGGGTCTTCCCGGCGAACAGCAAGTCCGGGCACCTTGAAGAACCCAAATCGTTTCTGAAGGAAGTCGCCACCGCATGCGGCGTCAAGGTATCGGTGCACGATCTGCGGCGCGGCTTCATCACCATCGCCGAGTCGCTGGACCTGAGCCCGTACGCGCTGAAGGGTCTGGTGAACCACGCCCTCGGCGATAAGGACGTTACCGAAGGTTACATTCAGATGGATGCCGAGCGGTTGCGCGCACCGATGCAGAAGGTGACGGATCGCCTGAAGCAACTCTGTGGCTTAATTTGAACGTCGTAGGACCTACCATAATTCATAATGAACAATTCAGGCTTTACATTGTCGCTGCGCTGTGGGATTTTTCTCTCAGCTACCCTCCACTAGGGAAGCATCGTTTTCCTCGCGTGAGCCAATGGCCGCGAGGATTAGCCCAGGAAACAGGAAAAGAGAAAAGGGAAACGCGCACCAGTGCGCCCTAGGCGCGCTCCTGTTCTGGGAAGGCCTGTCTCTATGACTACCCGTTCTATACAGCCGCGCCGCAGCCGTATTGTCCGCGAGGCCTATCAGCGCGCGGACCTGCTGGCCGCCAGCGACGACACCTCATTCAATACGATGCAGGCCGCTGCCTTCGTTGGCTGCTCCGCTGGCTACCTTGAGACCAAGCGCTGCGAAGGTGGTGGTCCACCGTTCCGCCGCATCAGCCCGCGCATGATCCGTTATCTGAAGAGCGACCTGATTGAGTGGCTGCGCTCCCGCGCGCGCCATCAGTCGACTAGAGAATACGCAACAGACTGAGACAGCAAAGGCCTGCGTCCCTCACAAGACGTAGGCCTTTGCTGTCTCTAGCGCGGTGGATGCCCCAACACCGCGTTTCGTACGGGGGCACCAAGAGAAACCGGACCGGTGTTGGAAGCACCGGCCCGGCTAGAAGGAGATTTTACACGATGAACAATCCCACCGTATCGGCCCCGCGCGACGACGGCAATGCCGCCGACGAAGTCAATACCCATCCCCTTGAATCCTTCAAGGCCCAACTGATCCGCACGTTCGCGGTCAACTGCGACGATGACAAGGACCCCGCCATCAGGTCTACGTCACAGTTCGTGCACATTGCTCGTTTCCTGTTTGACCGTGGCGAGCGGCTGACGGGCGATGACTACGATGAGTATCACCTTGGCATTGCTGAGGCTCTGATTAACAGGCTCAGCGGCAGCACCCCAGATGAGTGGTACGACGGCGCTGATCCCCTTCTGACGGCGTTCCACAATTTGGCGGGCGAATTCCTGATGTTCATGGAAGAGGTTGAGCGCAAGAGCCGCAAAGCAGCCTAGGCAGTACCGCGTCTCCGCCGCGAGGCGGAGGCGCACCCATCCCAAATCATGAACCTGAAACAGCGGCGCGCCCGACCGGCGTGCATCCGCAGGAGAAGACACATGCAGATTTTCAAGATTGTAAAGCGCGACAATGAAGGAGGCTACATCCGCGTCGAACCTCCCTTCGACGCGAAGAAGCTGCGCCGCGACCTGCTCAAGGGTAAGGCGTTTCTCCGCAGTGAAAATTTTAACCGCTGGTGCTCTCTGTACGGCGAAGACTGGGAAAAAGCCGTGTTCGTGCGTCGGGACAACGTGATCGATTTTCTCAAAAAGGATGTGTACCGGCAGATGCTGGCCAAGAACGCCGAGACTGATCCCGCCGTCGCGGTGTATCTGGCTCTGTTCGATGAGCGGGGCCTTGTGGCACTTCTGATGGAAATGGATTTCCAAGAATTGCGCAACCTCGCCCTGCAGATCATAAAGGACGACTCGTTCTTCGGTCCGATCACCAAGACCTATGGCGACGACTTCGGCGTCAGCTACATCGTGCGCGAGGAAGGGCATATCTGCGATGACCACAATCTGCTTTTCAAGATGAAGCTGACCGCTATTGAGGCGCATCTGTTCGGCCTCGGGCAGAGCGAGTGTTACGCGGAAGGGGCGACACACCACGACCCCGAAATGTGGGACGCGTATCAGGGCTCCCGCGAGCTCGACAAAGACACCGACGCGTTTATCGCCCGGTTCGTCGCGCACTTCGCCAAGGACGATCCGATGGTGCATGCCATGTTCGCGGTCGCTACGGCCCGGGGACCTTCCGGCATCAACGTGCACGACTTGATGCAATGGGTCCTGCGCTGGTCGGAAACGACCCGCCGCGACCTCGATCGCATGCTGGCCAAGTCGAAAGCTGCCTGATCCCGAAAACCGGCGCGCTCGGCACGACCGGGCGCGTCTCTTATCACGATGTATCCACATGGATATCACGACTAAAAATATTTTGATGCGGGGCTATGCAACTCAGTGAGAGGCCGAGAGTATGCTTGCCAATGTTTACCCTGATGGAGGCACGGACCCCATGAACAGAAAGTCCGGATGGCGGCATACGGCAGAAGCGCGGCAGAAGATGTCGGACGCCAAGGCGGGAAGGCAATTCACGCCCGAGCACCGGGAGAAGCTGCGCGTGGGCGCAAGGCGCTTCTGGGATAGAGTGAAGCGGCTGCAGGCCGCTGCTGAAGCGGATACCGCCGCCTAAACGAGGAACGCCGCCCTTGCTGAAGGGGCGGCGCTCAATAACAGGTTTCGGGACAAAACTAGAGGCTTGGACCTAAACAACCCGCCTCATACATCCCGAAACCTGAAAAGACAACCTCTCCCCACGGCCGGCACGCCGGTGGAGGCATGAGGTTTCTGCGGAAGCCGCTTTGCGGCCCTGCGGACCCAGGTGAACCGGGGGAGCCCCATCACCTGCAGTACCGGCGTGCCTGTCCCCTCCGCTGCAAAAGGGAAGGCGCTTAACGCCGCCTACCGCAGTTTGAATTTCTAGGGGGCGACCCATGGCTTCGATCTTTGACGTTATCACGACTGCCACCAGCGACGGCGACGTCCACGCATGGTGTTTGCCGAATTTGCAAGGCGAGGGACGCAAGCGATGGATCGGTAGCCGCGATCCGGACAAGCTGGACCGCTGGGCCAAGCGCAACGACGCCGAGGGCTATGGTGGGTTCTTCTGCGTGAGCAGTATCGAGCGCCGCGCAGCCCGCAAGAAAGAATTCGCCCGCGAGCTCCCGTTCCTCTTTGCGGACGTCGACTGCAAGGACATCGACCTGCCGAAAGAAGAGGTAGAGCGTATCCTGTCGAATGAGCTTGAACTCGTTCCGTCAAGAATTCACAGCACGGGCGGCGGCTACCACTGCTTCTGGATGCTCGACGAGGTCATTCAGCTCCAAGAGGGTGACAATATCGAAACAACCGAGGCGCTTCTGAAACGCCTCGCCAATCATGTTGCGGCCGATTTGCAGGTCTGTCAGGTCGTCGCGCTGCTGAGGACGCCGGGAACGCACAATTCAAAACGCGGGGAATGGCGTCCGGTCACGGTCCTGCGTGAAGGGACGGAAACCTACAGCCTTCAAGATTTGGAGCGCTGGTTGGGCTCCGCACGCGAACCGGTCATGGTCCGGCGGGGCAAGCAGGCCGACCCGTTCACACGGTACGCCGACGACCAATGCCCCACCAAGTTCAAGGCAGCCGTCGACTGGGAAGAACGACTGGCCACCATGGAGTTCGAAGGCGAAGGCGAGCGCGGCGTTCATGCCACGCATCTGTCGGTTACCGCCAGTATGGTCTCGGCCGGCGTCGCAGAGGATGAAATCGTAGCGCTGATCATGGAGCACACCCGCAACCTGCCCGGTACCGAGGACTGGAACTGGCGGCAGGAGGAACGGAGCCTGCGTGGCATGATCCGTGACTTTGAGGTTAAGCTGAAGGCCAAGGGGCGCGAGCCCGAGCCCGTCAGTCTGGAGGATGCGCAGAAGGCCCGTAAGGAAAAGAAGCAAAAGGCGGTCGAAAGTGAGAACCTGCCGGTGGTCAAGGTGCACGCGGGCGAACTGCCGGATATTGCGAAGCGCGCGGAAGAACTGCTGATCGAAGCCGACGCTGCAATCTATAGCCGGGGCGGAATACTCGTGCGGCCGATCATCGAGACCGCCGACGCCTCGCACGGGCGGAAGACCAAGGTGGCGCGGCTTGTTGCGATCGTGCCTGTCTATCTGCGCAACAGGCTGGGCCAGATCGCCCGCTGGCAGCGCTACGACAAGCGCGCCAAGGACTACCTCCCGATTGACGTCCCGTCAGAGGTAGCGCCGATCATCCTCGCGTCGGAGGGCGAATGGAAGTTTCCCACGATTGCCGGCGTCATCACCACGCAGACGATGCGGCCCGACGGAACCATCCTCGATCAGGCGGGGTTCGATGAGGCCACGCGATTGCTGCTGGTCGAGCCGCCGCCGATGCCGTCGATCCCGGAGGTGCCGACCAGAGCGCAGGCCATCGCAGCCTTGAAGAAGCTGGAAGACCTGCTCGCGGAGTTCCCGTTCGTGGACGAGGTTTGCCAAGTCGGTCGCACTTGTCCGGACTGATCACGCCGGTGGTGCGCGGCGCATTCCCGGTCGCCCCGATGCACGTCAGCCGCGCCCCGGCGCCCGGATCGGGAAAGTCGTTCCTGTGGGACGTCGTGGCATCCATCGCTATCGGCCAGCTGATGCCCGTGATCGCGGCCGGCAAGACCGAGGAAGAGACAGAGAAGAGGCTCGGTGCAGCACTGATGACCGGACAGCCCCTGATCAGCGTTGATAACGTGAACGGACAACTCGGCGGCGACTTTTTGTGCCAGGCCATCGAGCGCCCAATCGTTGAAGTCCGCATCCTTGGCAGGTCGGAACTGGTACGGATCGAGGCACGCGGTACATCGATGTTCGGCACCGGCAACAACATCGCCATCGTGGGCGACCTGTGCCGGCGTGTCATTACCGTCACGCTCGATCCCCGAATGGAACAGCCCGAGCAGCGGGAGTTCAGTGGCGATCCGGTTGCCGCCGTGATGGCAGATCGGGGCAAGTACATCGCTGCTGCCCTCACGGTGTGCCGTGCCTACATCGCTGCGGGCCGGCCACAGCCCGCCAAGCGTCTGGCCTCTTTCGGAGGATGGTCCGATACGGTCCGGTCGGCGCTGATGTGGCTCGGCAAGGCCGATCCCGTGGCGTCCATGGAAGTCGCCCGGGCCGATGATCCCGAAAGGGCCGAACTGCGCGACGTGATCACGGCATGGGCTGGCACCATCGGCGTAGGTCACCGCTACCGCATCACCCTGTCCGACCTGATCGAGATTGCCGGGGAGCGCATGCCGATGGGTAATTACGAATGGCCGGAATTGAACGCAGCACTGAACGCGGTGGCCGGTGGGCGGCGCGATGGTATCAGTTCGAAAAGCTTCGGACTCTGGGCGAGGGGGAAAAAGGATCGGATCGTGGATGGGCTCTACGTGACCAACCGACCCAGCTCCAGCGGTTCAACGAAGACGGAATGGTGGATCGAGGGACCTGAGCAACCCGGCAGCCGGGACGCGTTTGGTAATGCTGCGCAGGCGCAGACCACGGGCGATGCCGGCAACGACACGACGCGGCGGCTGTCCTAAGGATGGTGGGCGAGGGTTCGGGGGTATAGGGGGGTATCAGGGGGTATGTCTGGCTCCCTTATACGGAGAATGGCAGTTATAGAAAATGACAGTTTGCCCCTGGATGCTTTAAACATATCCCCTCATACCCCCTCATACCCCCGGTGGCAGGGGGCAAGGCGGCCACCCTAGGGGGCGTCCGAGGGCTGGTATTCTCAGCCTCGCCCTCCTGAATTAATTCCTGCGCAATCGAAAACCGCCAAGGCCACTGCGTCGCGTGGCAGGCCGGCCGGGACCGCACGGCGCACCCAAAACAAATTCAACCAGACCGTGCAAAGGGACTGTACGGCTCGTGAGAACACCGGCATGACAGGCCAACCCTGATCGCTGTGTCTCAAAGGAGCGCCGCCATGAAGCCCGCAATCGCTTACATCCGCGTGTCAACCGCCCGCCAAGGCAAGAGCGGCTTGGGACTGGAAGCGCAGCAACAGGCGCTGGCCCGCTTCGCGCAGGCCGAGGGCTACGAGCTCGTGCAGACGTACACCGAGGTCGAAACCGGCAAGGGCGCCGATGCGCTGGACCGCAGGCCGCAGCTAGCCGCTGCTCTGCAAGCTGCCAAGAAGCGCAAGGCACCCATCGTCGTGGCCAAGCTGGACCGCCTGTCCCGCGACGTACACTTCATCTCAGGCCTAATGTCCCACCGCACGCCGTTCATCGTGGCGGAGCTAGGCCCGAACGTAGACCCCTTCATGCTGCATATCCACGCGGCCGTGGCGGAGCAGGAGCGCAGACTGATCAGCCAGCGCACCAAGGACGCCCTCGCAGCCAAGAAGGCGCAGGGCGTGAAGCTAGGCGGGCTGAACGCCAAGGGCATTGCCGCCCGTGACGAGGCCCTGCAGCGTGCCGAGGAACTGCGTCCAGTGCTCGCGGAGCTCGCGGGTCTGTCCCAGGGCAAGATGGCCGCAGAGCTCAACGCCCGTGGCATCCCTACGCCTGCCGGTGGCCCATGGCACGCCGTTACGGTGCGCCGTGTGCTCCACCGCCTGAGCGCCTGACGCAGGACTGGCAAATCGTCCCGCCGCTCCGCTAGTGTCCCACGCGGGCGGAGGGCACAGCATGGCGAGACCGAAATCCATACGACCGGAATTGATCGAACTCGCTAAAGCACTCCGTTTTCAAGACGACGGCCGCAAGCGACCACTGCACCGGATCGCCACCAAGCTGGCAGAGCTCGGCCATCTGTCCCATGCAGGCAAGCCGTACGTCACATCGAGCGTCCGTCAGATGCTCATGGTCGGGCAACCCACAAACCCTGCACCTCACCCCCATTGCCCCGTGTGCCACGCAGCCCGCCGGCCTGAGGCCTCTTAAAATCAAGGTAGTGTTTTCACCCCGAGCCGGGTCCCTCCTGCGCGAGGCGGCGCGTGTGCTCTCTTCCGCCGCGATAGGTAGGTCCTGTTGAGCAGAGCTCTCTTCCCGACGCTGCGATACTCAGCACAGCAGACGCCAATTCTATCCCGACACGGAATGATCTACGGGTAACAAATCCTCCGTTATATCCGAATGGAATAGCGCTATCACGATGAAACAGGCTCTATCACGATAGAACTTTACCATAATTGACCGAAAAAGCGCCGCCGTGGCCAAAAAGGCGATTGTCAAGGACGCAAATCACCATGACACCGGAGAGATGCAAAGGGTTCGACCAACGGTCAACGGCATTTCCAATACGAACCGCTCTCGCGTCTCGAACGGCACGAAGCTGCTGGCAGGCGTGGACGGCAGAAGCCCGCTGGCGAGGCGCTTCCGGGACCTGATCC
>DAIMKE010000187.1:0-7049 GCA_036721875.1 Bradyrhizobium sp.
GCACCCAGCGGCCACCTTTGACCTGCTGCACCTGGGTAATGGTGTTGGCCAGGTGGTCGGTCTTGGAGAACTTGGTCGGCGGCGAGTTGAAGATGTCGAGAAACTTCTCGCCCGACTCCAGCGAGTCGAGCATCTTCTGCCCGGTCAGGTCCTTGCCGGCCTTCTGGGCGTAGAACGCAAACGTCATCATGGCGTTGTAGCCGATGATCGCCTGGGTGTTGGCGTCGGTGCCGAACATCTTCTTGTAGTTGGCCAGCCAGTCCTTGACCTTGCCCTTGGCGGTGTCTTCGTAGGGGATTTCGAAGCCGGAGGCCGCATAGAGCCCTTCCACCGCTTCCTTGCCGAGCGCCGGGACTTCCAGCACGTTGGTCGGCGTGGCGCCGAGGAAGGTGACGTCCCAGCCGAGTTTCTTGGCTTCGCCCATCGCGCCGATGGTCTCGCGGATCACGGTGCCGAGCAGCACCATATCGCAGCCGTCGGCCTTCATCTTGGCGATCTGAGCGCTGAAGTCGGACACGCCGCGTTTGTAGCTCGTCACCGAGGCCGGCTCCAGCTTCATTGCCTTGACCTGCTGCGTGAAGCCGTCAAGCACGTTCTTTCCGTATTCGTCGTCCTGATACAGGATGCAGGGCTTCTTGAAACCCTTCGTCTCCATCATGTATTTGACGGCGGCGCGCGTGCTCTCGACGTAGGGCAGCAGGTTATTGAACTTCAATCGCTCCTGCGGCTTCGCCGGATCGAACTTGAAGGTGAATTCGGCGGCCGTCAGCGGGAACAACTGCATGACGCCGGCATCGAACAGGATGTCCTGTGCGGCTAGCACGGTGGGCGAGCCCATCGGACCAACCATGGCGAACACCTTGTCGCGCTCGACCATCTTCTGCGACGCCAGCACGGCGCGCTTCGGATCGTAGCCGCTGTCCTCGAGGATCAGCTTGATCTTGCGGCCATGGATGCCACCGGCGGCGTTGATCTCCTCAACCGCCATCTTCATGCCGTTGGAAACCGGAACGCCCCATACCTTGATCGGGCCGGACAGGTCCTGATGGGTGCCGATGACGATCTCGGACGCCGAGATGCCTTCATTGGTAACCTTGGTCTGGGCGGCGGCCGGCAACTGGGTCAGCGCAAGGGCGCTGACCGCAAGGCCGAACGCCTTGAACGATTTCGACATTGCAGTCTCCTCTTCGATGGCCCGTGTTGAGCGAAGGGTGGGGCCTTCTCAATCCTTCGCGTTTTTCAGAAAAGCTCCGTTCGAAATTCCGATTCCATTCCAGTCGGCTACGCCACCGCCCGTTCGCCATACATGGCGTCGATCTCGGCCGCGTAGCGCTTGTTCACAAAACTGCGCTTCAGCTTCATGGTCGGCGTCAGTTCCTCGTCCTCGGGCGTCAACTGGCGCTCGATCAGGAAGAACTTCTTGATGGTCTCGACCCGCGCAAAGTTGACGTTGACCGCTTCGATCTCGCGCTGGATCAGCTGCTGGATCGCGGGCGCGCGACAAAGGCTTGCGTAGTTGGTGAAGGGAATGTCGTGGTCCTGTGCGAACTTTTCGACATTCTCCTGGTCGATCATCAGGAGGCAGGTCAGATAGGGCCGCTTGTCGCCGATCACAACGGCGTCGGAGATGTAGGGCGAGAACTTCAGCTGGTTCTCGATTTCCGACGGCGTGATGTTCTTGCCGCCGGAGGTGATGATGATGTCCTTCATCCGGTCGGTAATCTTGACGAAGCCCTCGTTGTCGATCGAGCCGACGTCGCCGGTGTGCAGCCAGCCCTTGGCATCGATGGTCTCGGCGGTCTTCTCCGGCTGGTTCAGATAGCCCGAGAACAGGAAATCGCCGCGGATCAAGATTTCGCCCTGCGGCGAGATCATGACCTCGCCCCAGGGGGCGGCCTTGCCGACCGAACCGAGCTTGACGCGATCGGGCGGCATCACGGTGGCGACACCGCAATTTTCGGTCTGGCCGTAGACCTCGCGCATGTCGATACCGAGTGCGAGATACCAGCGGATCAGGTCCGGCGCGATCGGCGCAGCGCCCGTGAAGGCCAGCCGGCAGCGGTCGAGCCCGAGCATGCGGCGGATGTTGCGGAAGACGAGGTAATAGGCGGCGCTATTGGCGAGCCGCAACGGAAGCGGCGGCGTTTCGCCCTGCAGCTTGTACTCGGTGACTCGAGTGCCGATGGCGAGCGCGTTGCGATACATCCAGTTCTGGAATGAGGTCGCGTCCTTCAGCGCAATCGTGATCCCGGAATAGAACTTCTCCCAGACCCGAGGCACCGCCAGGAATGCGGTCGGCTGCACTTCGCGCAGATTGTCCGGAACGGTCTCGGGGCTCTCGGCGAAGTTCATCACCGATCCCAGCGCCAGCGAAATGTAATAGCCGCCGACCCGCTCCGCGACATGGCAGAGCGGCAGGAACACCAGCCGCTCTTCATGGTCGGTGGACGGAAACAGGTCGTTGGCATGGCGCATCTGGTGCGTCACGCTGCGATTGGAATGCATCGCGCCCTTGGGCGGGCCCGTGGTGCCGGACGTGTAGACGAGGATGGCAAGGTCGTCGGCCGTGCGGCTTCCGATCATCTCATCCCACAGCGCTTCCCTTTCCTGGGCGTGATTGCGTCCGAGCGCCATGAACTCCGCCAGCGACAGCACCATCGGGTCGCTGAAGGCATGTAGGCCTTCCATGTCGAACACGACGATCTTCTGCAAGGTCGGGCAGCGCGAACGGCAGGCCAGAATCTTGTCGAGTTGCTCTTCATCCTCGGCGAATCACCTTGGTCGAGGAATCGTTGATCAGATACTCGACCTGCGACGAGGAGTCGGTCGGATAGATCCCGGATGATACGCCGCCGGCGCAGAGAATGCCCATGTCGGCATAGACCCACTCCGGCACGGCATTGGCGATGATCGAAGCGACGTTGCCCGGCTGGAAGCCGCTGGCATGAAGCGCGTAGGCGATATCCTTGGATATCTGCAGCCACTCGCGCCAGCTGGTCGGGTGCCAGATGCCGAATTTCTTTTCGCGGATTGCCGGCCGGTCGCCGCGGGTTTCCACAGAACGCAGAAAGCTCCTCGCGATCGTGTCGGCGACCGTCAGCACTGCCGGTCTGGCCATTCGTCTTCCTCCCTCTTAGGCCCGCCTCTGGCGCCGGCCTTGGCGACCGGTCTGTTTTCTCGAAGCAGGGCCTGAATTTAGCTCCAACTCGCCGTTAACGCTATGCTCTTGGGTGCGACCTTTATCGCCAGGTCTTCTATCGCCAAGTCTTCTACCGCCAGGTCTTCTTCTTCTTCCAGCGCCGCTCGCCGCGGGCGCCCTCTTCCTTGGCGCCGAGATAGAATTCCTGGATGTCCTTTGAATTCATCAGCCGCTCGCAGGTGTCGGCCATCACAACCCGGCCGATTTCCAGCACATAGCCGTAATGCGCAGTTTCCAGTGCTACCTTGGCGTTCTGCTCGACCAGCAGGATCGACATCCCCTGCTCTTCGTTAACGCGCTTGATGATGGTAAATATCTCCTTGACCAGGATCGGCGACA
This sequence comes from Bradyrhizobium sp., assembly GCA_036721875.1. GTDB lineage: Bacteria > Pseudomonadota > Alphaproteobacteria > Rhizobiales > Xanthobacteraceae > Bradyrhizobium. The sequence continues at coordinate 3,539 of DAIMKE010000187.1, forward strand.
GCCCGAGCGAGGGCTCGTCCAGCAGCAGCAGGGTCGGACGGTTCATCAGCGCCCGCCCGATCGCCAGCATCTGCTGCTCGCCGCCGGAAAGCTGCCCGGCGGGCTGGTTAATGCGTTCCTTCAGCCGCGGGAAATAGCCGTAGACCCGCTCGAGATCCTCGGCGACGCCGTCGCGATCCTTGCGCGGATAGGCGCCCATCATCAGGTTCTCGCGCACGGTGAGAAACGGGAACACCTCGCGCCCCTCGGGAACGTGGCTCAAGCCGAGCCGCACGATCCTGTCGGCCTCGACGCGCTGGATCGACTTGCCCAGGAATTCGATCGAGCCCTTCTGGGGATCGAGAATGCCGGAGATGGTCTTGAGCACGGTGGTCTTGCCGGCGCCGTTGGCGCCGAGCAACGTGACGATCTGGCCGCGGGGTACCTCGAGGCTGATACCCCTGATGGCCTGAATCGGCCCGTAATAGCTCTCGATATTGCTGAGCTTGAGGATGATCTCGGAAGCGCTCATGCCATCATCCTCATGCGCCGAGATAGGCGGCGACAACGTCGGGATGGCGCTGCACCTCGGAAGGCGAGCCCATCGCGATCACCCTGCCATAGTTGAGCGCGATCACGCGATCGGAGACGCGGTTTACCAGCGACATGTCGTGCTCGACCATCAGCACGGTAATGCCGAGGTCGGTCTTCAGATCGCGGATCCAGAACGACATGTCGCCGGTTTCCTCGACGTTCAATCCGGAAGACGGCTCATCGAGCAGGATCAGCTTCGGCTCCGAGCAGAGCGCGCGCGCGAGCTCGATCACCTTGCGGACGCCGTAGGGCAAACCCGAGATCAGCTTGTCGCGATAGACTTCGAGATCGAGGAACTCGATCACCTGCTCAACGCTGCGGCGATGCGCCTTTTCGCGCGCCCGCACGCTCGGCAGGAACAGCAATTCCTGCCACAGCTGCGTGGTGGAATGGCGATGCCGACCGACCAGGAGGTTGCTCAGCATGGTCGCATTCTCGAACAGTTCGATGTTCTGGAAAGTGCGGGCGATGCCGAGGCCGGCAATTTCGTAGGCCGGCTGCTCGGTGATGTCCTGGTCCTCGAAGAAGATCTTGCCCGAGGTCGGCGGGTAGATCCGCGAGATCAGGTTGAAGATCGAACTCTTGCCGGCGCCATTGGGGCCGATGATCGAGAGGATCTCGCCTTTCTCCACCGCGAAGCTGACCGAATCGACCGCCTTCAGGCCGCCGAAGTGCAGCGAGAGATTATCCGCACGGAAGTATGTCATCGGTTCCGCTCCGATTTCACGTAGATCTTCTGACGCTTGAAAGTGGCGCGCTTGTAGAGCGGGAACAGCTGGAAGAAGAGCTTTATCTTCAGCCAGCGCCCGTAGAGGCCGAGCGGTTCGAACAGCACGAACAGCACGATGATCACGCCGTAGATCGCGCCCTTGAGGCCGTTGGCAGACGCAACGGCGGCGACGTTGCTCTGCACGTTCGCAACCGTCGCCTGGCCCGCGCCGAACGCCGCGGCAATGCCCGCGATGATGCCGGGCAGGTCGTCCTTCAGATAGGTCAGGAACGGGTCGATCATGACCAGGAAGATGGCGCCTAGCACCGCGCCGTGCAGGCTGAAAGTTCCGCCGATCAGGATCACGATGATGAACTCGATCGAGAGCTGCAGCGTGAACATCTCGGGGCTGATGAAGGACAGCTTGTGCGCAAACAGCACGCCGGCGAATCCAGTGATCGCCGCACTGATCGCAAACGACTTCACCTTGTAGAGCGAGACGTTGACCCCCATGCTGCGCGCGGCGGTTTCGCTGTCGCGGATCGCGACGAACGCGCGCCCGGTGGGCGAACGGAGCAGGTTGAGCGTGCCGACGATGGTAAGGATCAATACGCCAAGACAGAGGAAATAGAAGGCCGGTCCGTTCTGCGGCACCGCCTGCCCGAACAGGCTCAAGGTCTTGACCCGCATGCCCTCGTTGCCGTGGGTCACGCTTTCCCAGCGCGCCAGCACCTCCTCGACGATGAAGGCAAAGGAAATCGTCGCGATGACGAGGTAGATGCCCTGCAGCCGCAACGCCGGAAATCCGACGAGCGCGCCGACCGCGCCGGTAAGCAGGCCACCGGCCAGGAAATAGACCAGGAATGGCACATTGTATTGCTGCAGATAGGCCGCGGTGTAGGCGCCAATCGCCAAAAAGGCGGCGTGGCCGAGCGACGCCTGCCCGGTGAAGCCGGTGAGGATCATCAACCCGACGCCAACGGTGGCGTAGATGCAGACGAACACCAGCTGGCTGACCAGATAGCTGGAGAGCACGAACGGCGCGATGGCCAGCAACGCCAGCAGGATGCCGTAGGAGACGATGTAGCCGCTGTGCGGAAACAGCTTGATGTCGTCTTCGTAATCAGTCTTGAACAGGAACCGCATCAGACCTTCTTCCGCGTATGAATGCCGAACAGGCCTTCGGGTTTGAGCAGAAGCACCACGAGGAGAACGATGTAGGGCGCGACGTCCTTCCAGCCCTGCGGCAGGTAGAAGCCGGCCATGCTCTCGATCACGCCGATCAGCACGCCGCCGACCACGGCGCCGGGTATCGAGCCGAAGCCGCCGAGCACTGCGGCCGGAAACGCCTTGAGTCCCAGCACGAGACCGACATTGGAATGAATGAAAGTGATCGGCGCCAGCAGCACGCCGGCGGCGGTCGCCACCGCCGCGCTGATCGCCCAGACGATCGACACCACGCGCTTGACCGGAATGCCCATGTAGTAGGCAGCAAGCATGTTCTCCGAACTGGCGCGCATCGCCGTGCCGAGCGTGGTGCGGTTGAAGAACAAATAAAGCAGCGCGCAAAGGATGATGGTTGCCGCAATCACCGAGAGCTTGTCATGGGCCAGTACCAGCGACCCGATCCGCAGCACGCCCTGGCTGAACGGCGTATCGATCTTGAAATCGTCGGTGCCCCAGATCATGCCGACGACGGAGCGCAGGAAATATCCGAGCCCGATCGTCGCCATGATGATGGAAAACTGCGGATAGCCCAGAATCGGACGCACGACGACGCGTTCGGCCAGCATGCCAAACGCCGCCATCGCGATGATCGCCCCGGCGAATCCGAGCCAGTAGTTGAGACCGAGCATGCCGATGAACGTGAAGGCGAAGAACCCGCCCAGCATCATCAAATCGCCCTGAGCGAAATTGACGACCTCGGTTGCCTTGTAAACAAGCACAAAGCCGAGCGCGATCAGCCCGTATACGCAGCCGAGCGCGATGCCACTCACCAGCTGCTGAACGAAGTCCAGCATCATTCCCTCCCCGATGCCGGGCGGTTCTGTTGACCGCCTCGTTTGCATCTTGTGTCTACACGCTATCTGGCATGCAACGCGCCGACAGCGGGCATATGTCCCTGTGTTGCATAGAGCCCAAAGCGCCGACCGCTGTCAATAAAGCGCTCACCATCGCGTTGTTAAGAATTGCGCAGAATTGCCGCAGCCCGGGAAGTTGCGGGGGTCG
>DAIMKE010000187.1:7059-8618 GCA_036721875.1 Bradyrhizobium sp.
ATTTGGACCGCTCGATTCACCGCGCCGAAAGTTCTTCGGTCCATGTTCCGGCAACGGCGAAGCGAAACCGGATCGTCCCGCTATCATGCAGTCAAATGTATCGGCGCTCGAAGTGCGAGGGTTAACGAAGCGTTTCGACCGCCCCGCGGTCGACGCGCTCGACCTGACCGTTCGCGCCGGCGAGTTCTACGCCCTGCTCGGCCCCAACGGCGCCGGCAAGACCACGACCTTGCGCATGGTCGCCGGCCTCTTGCGGCCCGACGCCGGCACGGTCTCTATATTGGGCATCGACGCGCTTGCCGATCCCGTCGCCGCCAAGCAGATCATGGCCTGGGTCTCCGACGAGCCAATGATCTACGACAAGCTGACGCCGCTGGAATATCTCGAGTTCGTCGCCGGCCTATGGGGCATCGCCCCCGCGGTTTCAACCCCCGCCGCGCAAGCGCTTCTGGCATCGCTCGGACTCGAGCCGCATCTGCATGAACGCTGCGAGGGATTTTCCAAGGGCATGCGGCAGAAGGTGGCGCTGGCCGGCGCGCTGGTTCACGACCCGCGTCTGATCATCCTGGACGAACCGCTCACCGGCCTCGATGCGCTGTCGGCGCGTCACGTCAAGGGATTGCTCAGCGAGCGCGTCCGTTCCGGCTGCACCGTGATCATGACGACGCACATCCTCGAAGTCGCCGAGCGAATGGCCGACCGCATCGGCGTCATCGCCGCCGGCCGCCTCGTCGCCGAGGGAACGCTCGCCGAACTGCGCCAGCAGAATGGCCGCAATGACACCAGTCTCGAAGACATGTTCATCGCGCTGGTCGACGCGCAAGCGGCCGCCGCATGAATTCGACCGCGGCGCTCGCCTGGTTTGCCCGGCATGAGATCCGTCTGGCCTGGCGCGAATGGCTGGCGATGATGACCGGCAGCCGCGGCAGGCGAAAGCGCGCCATTATCGCGCTGATCGTGTTCGCCGCCGTCATGCACCTGCCCGCTTACGCAGTGATCGGCCGCTTCGCTGACCTGACGCTACCGCTCGGCAAGCCCGAGCTGATCGTCATCACCGCCACCATTTTCCTCGCCTGGGCGCTGATGCTATCTCAAGCTATCGAATCGGTAACGCGGGTGTTTTACGCCCGCGCCGATCTCGACCTCATCATGTCGTCGCCGGCCAACCTCGCCAACGTGTTCTCGGTGCGGATCGTGGCGATAGCGCTGTCGGTCACGGGAATGGCGCTGTTGCTGTCCACGCCCTTTGTCGACGTTCTCGCGTTCGGCGGCGGCATGCGATGGCTCTCAGCTTTCGGCGTCGTCATCGCGATCGGTCTCACCGCCGCCGCCGTTGCGATTGCAATCACGGTAGTGCTGTTTGGCCTGATCGGCCCCAGCCGCACGCGGCTGGTGGCGCAGATCGTGGCCGCTGTCATCGGCGCCGGCTTCGTCATCGCGCTCCAGATTGCAGCCATCCTCTCCTACGGCACGCTGTCGCGCTTCGCCGTGCTGACATCGGACGCGGCGGCCACCTATGCGCCCGCGCTCGACAGTCCGCTATGGTGGCCCGCCCGCGC
>DAIMKE010000188.1:0-8561 GCA_036721875.1 Bradyrhizobium sp.
GGCTGACGGCTACCACGACCTTCGATGCGTGCCAGCACATTGCTGGCCTTGGCAGATTGTTCGACGCGCGACTGCAAGCGGCGGGCATAAAAAGCGCAAACCGCGACGAGGCGATAGCGCACGTTGTCGCAAGTTTCTCGGCCAAGGCTCCCAGCCAAGCGCCCGAGCCTCGCACCCAACCGATGCCATCTGCCGATGGTGATCGCCCCACCGGCGATACGACAATCAATCGACCCGCAGCCTCTACCAGCGAGCGCCCACGTTGGGACGTCTATCGCTCCGGACTAGGCACGTCAGCCTTTGTTTACGAACGATGAGAACGCCGTCTTTTCCTCTCAACACCACAGGCGGTCCGGACCGGGGCCGGCTGCATTGCCAATCGGAGCGCTGCCATGACTTCTCCTCTTAAACACTCCGCTGCCCTGCTTTGCATGGGGGCCGTTCTCAGCATCGCGTTGGTTGAGCCGGCGCTGGCGCAGACCGCGAACATCGAAGGCGTGCTGCAGAACATCGTCAACATGCTGACCGGCAACGTCGCTCGGCTGCTGGCGACGCTGGCGGTCATCATCGTCGGTATCGCCTGGATGTTCGGCTATCTCGATCTGCGCAAGGCCGCCTATGTCGTGCTGGGCGTCGCCATCACGTTCGGCGCCTCCGAGGTGGTCTCGACCTTGACTGGGGGTCATTGATGGTCGAGGCCGCGCGTCTCACGGAGGACACCTTGTTCCTCGCCTGTACGCGTCCCGCCATGGTTGCCGGCGTCACGATGGAGGCCATGGCTCTCAACGTGATGTTCTCCTGCATCCTCTTCCTAGTGGCCGGGAGCATCGTCTACGGCTTCGTTGCGATTCCGATCCATGGTCTCTGTCGCATCATCTGCCGACACGACCCTAACATGTTCCGGATTCTAATCGCCTGGATCGAAACCCGTGGGCGCGCGCGCAACGCCGCCTTCTGGGGCGGCTCGTCCTGCACGCCACTCAAGCTCGTTCGGCGATATCGAACAAGGGACGTCGGTTATGCGCAATAGGGCGCTTAAAACCCGGGAGATCGAGCCCAACGTCTACCTGCCGTTCGGCCGGCATGTCACCGACACAGCGATCGGTCTTACAACCCGAGCCCTGCTGACTGTGATCCGGATTGACGGCACCTCGTTCGAGACTGCCGAGACGTCGGATCTGAACGATCTGCATGCTAAGCTGAATCTGACCCTGCGCAACGTTGCAGATCCGCAACTCGCCCTCTGGAGCCACCTGGTGCGCCGCCGGACATCGGTCTATCCCGACGGCGCCTTCCGGTCGACCTTTGCGACGGCACTTGACGCACAATATCGCCAACGACTTTGCAAGGAAGCGCTATTTCGCAACGATCTGTATCTGACCCTGGTTTGTCACCCCGGCCGCACGGCGACGGATACGGCGGCCGCGTTCTTTCGGCGGGTTGGCCGAAGCGTAGGGAACTCCGCCGAGGTCGACAGCGCGGCCCTGAAGCGGCTTGACGATGCTACGCGAGATATCGTTGCGGCACTCGATCGTTACGGAGCCCGCGCGGTCGGCTTGTTTGAGCGCGACGGCATCACCTTCTCAGAACCGATGGAGCTGCTCCACGCGCTCGCCTCCGGGGAATGGATGTCGATGCCATTGCCGCAAGGGCCGATCGGTCCTGCGCTCTATTCGAATCGCGTCATCTTCGGCCGCGAAGCCCTCGAGATCCGCGGGGCCGGTGGATCGCGATTCGCTGGCATGTTCGGCCTCAAGGAGTATCCGGCATCCACCCGGCCCGGCCTATTGAACGCGCTGCTGTCGGCGCCGTTTGAGCTCATCGTCACGCAATCATTCGCGTTTTTGGCGAAGGCGGACGCCAAGACGGTGCTGACGCGCAAGCAGAACCAGCTGGTCTCGGCCCAGGATCCGGCCGCCTCACAGATCGACGAGCTCTCTGACGCGCTCGACGATCTCGAATCCAACCGGTTCGTGCTTGGAGACCATCACCTCTCGCTCTTGGTCTACGCAGATACGCCGTTGCAGCTGCAGGATCATATGAGCGTGGCACGTCGCGCACTGGCCGATGCGGGTGCTGTGATCGCACGAGAAGATCTTGGACTTGAAGCCGCCTATTGGGCGCAGCTTCCTGGCCTATTCAAATACCGGGCACGCACTGGCGCGATCAACTCGCGGAATTTCGCGGCGTTCTCGCCGTTCCACACCTATCCGACCGGGCAGCCAGCGGGGAACCATTGGGGACCGGCGGTAGCGATGCTCAAGACCGCATCCGGCTCACCCTTTTACTTCTCCTTTCATTACGGCGACCTCGGCAACACCTTCATCTGCGGTCCCTCAGGATCCGGCAAAACCGTCGTGCAGAATTTTCTGCTGTCTCAGGCGGAGCGGTTAGGTGCGTCCTACGTTTTCTTCGACAAGGACCGTGGCGCCGAGATTTTCGTGCGCGCCGCCGGTGGCACCTATCTGACACTCCACAATGGTACCCCGACCGGTTGCGCGCCACTCAAGGCGCTGGAGCTGACGCCAGCGAATCTTTCCTTCCTGGGCGAACTGATCCGAAAACTCGTCACCCCGGACGATCGCCCGCTGACGGTGATCGAGGAGGAAAGGATCGATTCCGGACTGCGCGCGCTCGGTCAATTGCGCCAGTCGGAGCGATCGTTCGGGACACTGCGGGCTTTTCTCGGACAGCAGGACCGCGAGGGCATTGGTGCGCGGCTCGAGCGATGGTGCCGCGGCGCTCCCTTCGGCTGGGTGCTCGATGGCGATCACGACGCCATCGGCCTCGACGCCCGGTTCATTGGTTTCGACATGACCGATCTCCTGGATCATCCCACGGTGCGCACGCCGCTGATGATGTATCTGTTCCATCGCGTGGAGCGGCTGATCGACGGCCGGCGCCTGATCATCGACATCGACGAGTTCTGGAAGGCCCTTGGAGACGAGGCATTTCGTGATCTCGCCAACAACAAGCTGAAAACCATCCGCAAGCAGAACGGCGTCATGGTGTTCGGCACGCAGTCGCCACGCGACGCGCTCGCCTCGCCGATCGCGCATACCATTGTCGAACAATGCCCGACCCAGATCTTCCTGCCGAATGCGCGGGGAACACGCGCGGACTATGTCGACGGCTTCCATCTGACCGACACGGAATTCCGCCTGATCAAGGAGGAGCTCGCACCCGAAAGCCGGCGCTTTCTGGTCAAACAGGGGCACAACTCAGTGGTGGCGGAACTCGACCTCGGCGGCTTCGACGACGCGCTTGCCGTCTTGTCGGGGCGTACCGAAACGGTCGAGCTGCTTGATCGCATTCGCAAGCAGGTCGGCGACGACCCCGCGCGATGGCTGCCGGTATTTCACGGTGAGCGAAGGAAAACGCAATGATGGTCCAACGTAGGCCGACGGCTCTCGCCTGCCTGTCCGTTGTCACCCTGCTGACGGCCTCACCGGCCGGGGCGGAGATCGTGTTCGACCCAAGCGTCTATGCCCGGCAGTTTGAGCAACTGACGGAGCTGAAAAAGCAGGTCGATACCCTGACATCACAGCTCAAGGTCGCACAGGATCAATTGAGCCAAGCCAAGCAGCTTTATGACAGCTTCAACAAGCGAACCAACGCCAACGACATCGGCGCGCTCTTGAACACACCACAGTTTCGGAAGGTTCTGCCCCAGCAGTTCTCGGACATCGAACGGCTCGTCACGGGGCAGGGCGGCGGAAATTTTGCCGACGCCATCGACCACTATCTTTCGCAGAACCGCGCGTATGCCGGCAACAGCGGAAACTCGTACTACCAAAGCGAGCTCGACCGGATCGCCCGGCAGGCGGGCGCGAAGCACTCCATGGGCCAGGCGGTGTACGACACGGCCTCGCAGCGCATCGATGCGCTTGAGGAACTCAGGGCTCGCATCAGCTCGGCGAGCGACGCCAAGGAGATCCTCGATTTATCCGCGCGGCTGCAGGCCGAACAGGCGCTGCTGCAGAACGACGTGCTCCGAATGCAGGGTCTGGCGATGATCCAACAGGCCCGCATGGACATGGATGCTCAACGAGAGCGGGAGAGACGGCGACAACTGGTCGATGAAATGAGGGCGGCCCTGCAATGAAGACGAGCCTTGCCATTGTTCTCCTCACCGTCGCCGCGACCCTTGCGGGCTGCAACGACGTCAACAAAGGTCAAGAAGCAAAAACTGTCGGCTGGTTCTTGGATCATCGGGATGAGCTTGCGATAGCTCTCAAGGCGTGCCGCGATAATCCGGGCGAGCGCAGGAACACTCCCGACTGCATCAACGCCAATGAAGCCCGCAAGAAGGCCTTCGTCAAAGAGATGAAGGACGCCCTGAAGTAAGGACCGCCACGATGGCTGTAAACGTCTTCGACAGTTTCCTGAAGGAGTTTGAGCAACCGATCACGGCATTCGTGTCGACCTCGGTCTCGAACCTCGCCACCTACATCGACGGACCACTTCGCACCGCCGTAATGCTCTATGTTGTTCTCTATGGTTTTGCCGTGATGCGCGGCGCGATCTCCGAACCAATTATGGAATTCGCCTGGCGGGCGATGCGGATCGTGGTCGTCGTGCTGCTGGCAACGAATTCGAGCGCTTTTCAGCAATACGTCACCACCCTGTTCTTCGATTCCTTGCCAAAGGAGATCGGCAATGCGCTGGCGGGCTCCGGGCTGAATACCAGTTCCGGGGCTCCCTTCGATCAACTTCTCTCCAAAGGGATCGACGTCGCTAATAAGATCTACGATCAAGCAGGAATAACCGACGTGGCGCCGGCACTGATTGCGGGCATTCTTCTCGTTTTTGTAGCAGTCGGTTCTTTCTTGCAGTTTGCTATCCTGCTCTACGCCAAAGTAGGTCTTGGCGTCGTCATCGCGCTCGGCCCGCTCTTCATCGCACTGGGCCTATTTGAGGCAACCCGCCCGTTTACAGAAGCCTGGCTTCGGCAGCTCGCGAACTTCGTGATCCTGCTGGTCCTGGTGGTCGCTCTGGTCGGCTTGATGCTGACTACTGTCAGCGGCTTCATCGACAGGTTCGCGGCCAACGCCGGGACGGCGGGTGAGATGGTGGTGGCCGCGGTCGCCATCAGCGCAGTGCTGGGTCTGTCAGGATACATCTCACTTCAATTGCCGACCATCGCGGGCGGTCTTGCCGGGGGAGGGGCGTCTCTGGCAAGCCGACTGGTCACGAGCCCAATGATCGCCAATGCCACGGCCGCCGCCGGAGGTGCCTATGCCGGCGCCCGGTGGTCGGCCGGCCGCGGCCTCGCTGCACTCAGAGCCAGCCGTCAAGGCGGCAGCATGCGGCGCGCTCAATCGCGCGGCGCGACGGCGGCCTAAGCAAAAAAGGTCGCCAGAAGAGGCGACAGATAAAACAGGGGCATCAGAACGATGTGGCGTCGACTATTCATCATTTGCGTCATTGCATGGCAGCTTGGGGGCTGCGCGAACTGGTCAAAGGGGCCGCCCTCTTGTGATGGCCTGGCTCGGCGGCCGCTCAATCGCTCGCTGTGGGATTGGGAGGCCGGCGCACCACCGGCGACGCCGGAACCGCAAGCTTCGCCGTCCGCACCTATCATCCGGAAGGGCGAAGGCAGTCCGTCAGCACCTTCGACCCATCTCGCCGCGTCCAGCCATTCAGCCGATATTGCGGCCTCTTACCGCGCCTGTGGCAAGGAGGCGTGAGATGGTCGGGCATGATGACCTGAAAAGCTATTTCGACAATGCGCGGCGATGGGAACAGGACCTGTTACTCTCGGCCCATCGCTCGCGGCGAACAGCGTGGGTGGTTGCCGCTGGCGCCTGCGCCTTGGCGGTGGCCTCAGTGGGTGCGGTCGCAGCGCTAGCGCCGCTGAAAACGGTCGAGCCGTTCGTCATCCGGGTCGACAATGCGACCGGCATTGTCGACACCGTCTCCGCCCTTAACTCGAACCCGGCGCGCTACGACGAGGCCGTCACCAAATATTTCCTTGGGCGCTACGTTCGCGCTCGGGAAGGCTACAGCTATCCGGAGGCGGAAGCCAATTTTAGGACGATTTCGTTGCTTTCGGGGCAGGGCGAACAAGCCCGCTTCGCAGCCTGGTACCGCGGCTCCAATCCCGAAAGTCCGCAGGTCGTTCAGGGCCGCTTTGGCGTTGCCACGGTCCGGATCAAAGCGATCTCTCTCCTAGCCGACAATGTGGCGTCTGTTCGGTTCATGAAAGAGACCCGCAAGGGCGAGGAAACCCACATTACTCACTGGGTCTCGACCCTGACCTTCTCTTACGCCAACGCACCGATGTCGTCCGCCGACCGTCTGATCAATCCGCTCGGCTTTCTGGTTTCGGAGTATCGCGCCGATCCGGAGGTCGTGCCATGAAACGTTTCGCGATTTTGATGACTTTAGCTCTCGGACTTGCCGGACCCGTGCTGGCCCTGCAACAGCCGACGCCGGGCCAACACGATGCGCGCGTACGCACCGTGACCTATGATCCAGCCAATGTGGTCCGCCTCAACGGCGTCATTCGCGCCTCTACCCAGGTGGTCTTTGCCGATGACGAGGAGATTGCGCATGTTGCCATCGGCGACGCCATCGCATGGGAGGTCGCGCCCGCGGGTTCGATTCTCTTCCTCAAGCCGCGCGAAAAACATCCATCGACCAATCTGCAGGTCGTCACCACCCGGGCCGACGGGCGAAAGCGTTCCTATCAGTTCGAGTTGTCGATCGCCGAGACGACGCTCGCGGACAGCTACTTCGTCGTCCGCTTTGCCTATCCCGGCGACGAGATCGAGCGCCGGCGCGTCGAAGCGGCTGCCCGGGGCGCCGAGCGGGAAGGCGCACTGATCGATCAGACGTTTGACCTGCATCATGCCTATGGTGCGCGCAATTGGCGATTTTCGGCCCAGGGCTCGATCGACCTCGAACCCGAAGCCGTCTTCGACGACGGCAAAGAGACGACCTTCCGCTTCGCTGGCAATCGCGAGATCCCGGCGATCTACCTGATTAACTCGGACGGCTCTGAAAGTCTGGTGCCTAAGGATGTTCGCGGCGAGCTCGTGGTGGTCCACGCCACGGCTCGCGAGTTTCGGCTGCGCAAGGGCGAGACCGTGCTCTGCATCTTCAACGAAGCCTTCGATGCTGTCGGCGTCAATCCCGGCACCAACACCACGAGCCCCTCAGTCGAGCGGCGGGCGAAGAGGTCATCTCCAACCCTTAAGGCGCGATGAGGCGGGTGCAACATGACCGAGCTTGAACATGAGACGCTTGCCGGCGAACGCGGAATTACTCCGGTGGGAGGAGGGGACAATGGTCGAACGGCGATGCTCAAGCGCGGCTTCGGCGCGCTCGCGCTCACCGCATTCGCCTTCCTGATTATCTGGGGAACCTGGAAAAGCGATAAGCCGGTCAGCGAGTCCGCCCGCAAGCTCATGATCCGCCAGGCGGCGGCGTTCGAGCCGGCCGCGGAAGCGCCTGCCGCGCCCATCACCACGGCATCCATTCCGGTCGCACCTATCTCAGCCACGCCGGCGGCCCCGGCGCCGGCTCCCGACCAGATGCTCGAAAGCGCGCGGCGCGCGCCGGTGCTGGCCTACAATCGGCCGGTCGCATCGGGACGTTCGGCCCGTGACGTCCCGAGTGCAGGTGTCCCCGTTGATCCCTATGATTTTGGACGGGCCGAGCCACGCAATGAGCTTGCAGACAAGCTGAAACCTACTCCGATCGAAGGCGTCCGTGCAGCGCGGCTTCCCAATCGCAATCTTCTGGTCACCCAGGGCACGTCGATCCCTTGCGTGCTGGAGACCGCGATGTCGTCGGATGTGGCCGGCTTCGTCTCCTGTGTCGTGCTGCGCGACGTGATGTCCGATTCGGGCAACGTTGTGCTCATGGAAAAGGGCACACAAGTGGTCGGCGAATATCGGGGCAATGTCCGGCGCGGCTCCAAGCGGATGTTCGTGCTATGGGCTCGCGCCAAGACGCCGACGGGTGTCATCGTGGCGCTGGCCTCACCCGCCACAGATGCGCTCGGCCGCGCGGGGTTCGACGGCGACATCGACACGCACTTCTGGGAGCGCTTCGGCTCGGCGCTGTTGTTGTCAATCGTCGGCGATGCCTCTTCGATCGGACGCCAGCAGCTGCAAGACGGCTCGATCCAGATCAACAACACGGCTGGCGCGACCAACACGGCCGCCGGCATCGCCGTCGAGCAGTCCATCAACATCCCGCCAACGCTGAGTAAGAATCAGGGCGAGCTGGTCAATATCTTTGTCGCGCGCGACCTCGATTTCTCGTCGGTCTACCAACTCAAGCGGATCGAAAGCCGCACCCAGATTCTCGACCGCACCCTCCCCGGAGGCATCGTCGGGCCGGCTACGGTGACAAAATGAGTCAGGTCGCATCCATCGGACATGATGGCGGGCGTCTGGTGCTGGCGCGCTATCTCGAGCCGCTGGCTCCTTACCTCACGGACGACACCCTGACCGAAATTGTCGTCAACCGTCCCGGCGAGATCTTCGTGGAAGGGCCTGACGGTTGGACCCGGCATCAATCGGAAGCCCTTACGCAAACTTACCTCTCTC
>DAIMKE010000189.1:0-8471 GCA_036721875.1 Bradyrhizobium sp.
TGGAGGCTGATGGCAGAGCGTCGAGCACGATCAATTCAGTCGGGCGCTTGTACGCAGTGAGCTGTTGGGCTGCGTACGCCTTCAGGTCTTCGGCGCTGACACCGGCGCCGGGGAGAAGCTGCACGAACGCGACAACCTCCTCGTTGCCATCGGCCGGTCGTCCCACCACGGCAGATTGGACGACTTGGTCGTGCGCGTTCAGCACCGCCTCCACCTCGGCGGGGTAGACGTTGAAGCCGGAGCGGATGATCAGTTCTTTGGTTCGGCCAGCGATGTAGAGGTGGCCCTCGCCGTTCACCCGGGCGAGGTCACCCGTGTTGAACCAGCCCTCGCTATCGATCGCCGCCGCCGTCAGCTCCGGCGCGCGATAATAGCCGAGCATGATGTTGGGGCCCCGGACGTGCAGTTCGCCCACTTCGCCGGTCGCTACCTTCTTGCCCTGTCTGTCGACGATCCGGTGCTCGATGCCAGGAAGAAAGGGACCGACCGTCTCATCCGAGACAGGATGTTCTGAACGGACACCCGACAGGCCGGGCGAACATTCCGTTATCCCGTAATTGTTCAATAGCGGGATTCCGAATTCGTCCTCGATCCGCTTCTTCAGATCGAGGTCGAGCGGAGCGCCGGCGACGGCTATGGTCCGCAGCTTGCCTCGCTCGAGCCGTTGGATTCCCTTGACCGCCTTGTGTTCGAGCAGGCGCTGATATGTGGCGGGAACACCGAACAGGCTCGTAATCCCCTCCTCGGCTATGGCATGGGCCAGCGCGGCGGGATCGGCCTTGGCCACAACGTACAAGGTAGCGCCGTGCATCAGCGTGGCGATCAGCAGGATCGAATACCCGACGATGTGGGACATCGGCAGCACGCCGTAGATGCGATCCGCCGGACCGCTTTGGCGAAGAATGCCCGAAGTCTTTGCGGTAAAGAGCAGGTTGCGGTGGCTCAGCATGACTCCCTTCGGAGCACCGGTCGTGCCCGAGGTGTACAAGAGGCCAGCGACTTGGCGGGCGCCATCCTTCTCGACGGGCTCCGCTTGCGCATCCGCATTGAGAGGACCAATTCCGATTCCACCGAACGGTCCCACAGCGCCGATTTTAGCACCGACGCGGCTGGCGTGATCGGCGGCTTCCTTCGAAAGTGCCGAGTTGAACAGCACGCGCCTGGCGCCACTGTGCGTCCCGATCAGATCGATCTCCCTGGCCGAGAGGCGGGGATTAACCGCAATGCCCCAAGCATCGAGCTTGCTCGCCGCGAATAGCATCGCCCCCAGGGCCACGCTGTTCTCGCTCGCTATCATCACCCGATCGCCGGGCCTGATCCCCAAATCGGTGAGATCCTTCGCCGCAGCGTCGACAGCTTCCGAGAACTGCCGGTAGCTCCACGAACGCCCCCCTTCCACGAACGCCGGGTGACCCGGGATGTCCCGCACGAACGGCGCGTAGACCTCATGTACCCGGGACGGCAAGCCGTCGAGCAGCTCGGCCGCAGTGAGTTCGTCCACGCTCCTCATGCCATCCTCCTCGCGCCTTGTTTTCGGGGGTGCTGCGTGGCCTCCCCTTCACGGGCAAGTCCGCTCCTTCACTTCCATCGGCCAACCAAGTAAATAGTTCTAAAATAGAACTGTCAAGATGGATGGCTATTTACCATTTGGAAAGCGAGGATGACTCCCGTCTTACGCGCTCAATTCTTATTTAGAATTGAATAACTAAGACGCAGATTATTCGGAGAAATCAGTAGGATAAGGAGAAGCGCGTTGCTCGTTGGCACGCGCAGTCGCGATATTCAGCGCTCGTTAGAGCCAGCTGATCCCACGCGAATGCTCGCTTCGCGTGCGCAGGAGAAGTTTGGCACAGGCATCGTTCGTTAGCGGCTCGCAGTAATCGCGTCGTTGCTTTGCCGCTGCGGCATTAATCGCTAAGTGAACACGGCTCATGCATCCGCAGCACAAAGTCCGCACGGATCACTCGATCTCACGTTACAGGGAGCATGCGTTTAGCTGGCGATCTTCAAGCGCCTGGTGCAACTGAGGGACGCCTTGAATTGAACCTCCATATTGCTTGCCCCAACTCCGAAGCGAAAGCAGTACAGGCCTCAGGCTCTGCCCTAACGGGGAGATTTCATATTCCACCTTCGGAGGAATTTGCGGATAGGCATGACGCGCGATCACGCCATCGGCCTCCAGTTCTCGCAGTTGAAGGGTCAGCATCCTCTGCGTGGCGTTGGGGATGGCTCGCGACAGTTCCATGAACCGCTTCTTGCCGGCGAAGAGATGAAACAGGATCAGCGGCTTCCACATGCCGCCAATGACGGACAGTGTCACACTGACCGCACATCCGCTTTTCGCGTCAAACCGTCTCGGACGCATAGACACCTCCAAAAATGGTCACGCAATAACTATGCGTTCTGCGGAATGCAGGACACGAATTCGGTCGGCAGAGCCTAAGCTCCAGTCACACTCGCTCGGTTGACGTCTTTGGATGTTGCCGTCGATGCCATTGAACCGACGTCAGGATTTATATCACATGACGCTCCTAATACAATAGATGCTCGCAGCCTCCTGCAAGACAGCGGCGTGATCTCGGCAAGGAACTGACAGCGCGCGCCAGAGCGACCGCACGGATAAGCCTCGGCATGGCCGGTAGCCTGCCCGCGCTTCGGGACGCTCCGTCGTCATGTCAGGCCGCTGGCCAAGTCCTGGCCCCGCCTTCGCACGCGTCGGGTACTTCCATAAATGATAGTATCCGCGTTAATTGTGCCCTCTTGCGATAGGGCGGCGCGACCCTAGGTCCGTGAACAACGCAACACCGACCCAGGATATGGCGATGACGTTCAAGGCACTGCTGGCAGCGAAGACAGATGGAAAGATTACGACCAGCGTGGTCGAAATGAACGAGCAAGATCTCATGCCTGGCGACGTTACGGTCGCCGTCGATTATTCGACCGTGAACTACAAGGATGCACTGGCCATTAGCGGGCGCGCGGAGGTCATTCGCCAGTTTCCCCTCATTCCCGGCATCGATCTCGCTGGAACAGTGGAGGCATCTTCCTATCCCGGCATCGCAGTCGGAGACCGCGTCGTCGCCAACAGCTGGGGGTTAAGTCAGACCCATCACGGTGGATATGCCCAGAAGGCAGGGCTGAAAGGCGAATGGTTGGTGAAAATTCCGGCGCCATTTTCGACAAAGGACGCCATGGCGATCGGCACGGCCGGTTACACCGCGATGCTCTCTGTGCTCGCCCTCGAACATGGCGGCATCACACCGCAGCGTGGAGACATCCTCGTAACCGGCGCTAACGGCGGCGTCGGGTCGATCGCAATCGCCCTCCTCGCCGATCTCGGCTATCGCGTCGTTGCATCGACTGGACGTCTCGAGGAAGCCGATTACCTGCGCAGCCTCGGCGCGGCTGATGTCATCGATCGACGAACGCTTTCGGAGCCGGGAGCGCCTATCTCGCGCGAGCGTTGGGCCGGCGCAGTCGATTCGGTCGGTAGTCATACGCTGGTGAACGTGCTGGCGCAAACGCAGTACCGCGGCGTGGTGACGGCCTGCGGACTGGCTCAGGGTGTCGATCTTCCCGGAACGGTTCTGCCATTCATCCTGCGCAATGTGACCCTGGCGGGCATCGACTCGGTGAATGCCCCGCAGGAGGTGCGGCTCGAGGCGTGGTCGCGTTTGGCGCGCGATCTGGATGTGAACAAGCTCGCTCGAACGGTGCAGGTTGTTGGCCTCGCAGAGGTCCCTGAGGTGGCGGGTAACATGTTCGCCGGGAAGGTCCAGGGCCGAACGGTCGTCGACGTCAATGCTTAACTAGCCTGCGCCCCGGCCTGCCCCGTTGGAGAACTCCATGGCTCACGATCCAATATCGCATTTGCAGCGCCTGACTGCGGTAAACGCCTCGGCGGCATTCAATGGACTGGCGCAATTTCATGTGGATTCAGCGCAAGAAGGCGCCGTTGAAATTCACATGAAGTGGAACGACGAATTCACCCAGTATTCGGGCTATCTCCATGCCGGATTGATCGCGGCCCTCCTTGATACTGCATGTGGGTTCGCAGCAGTCACTGTGGCTGGCAACGTAACGGCTTCTCATTTCTCGATGAACTGTCTAAAGCCCGCGATTGGTCGCCGATTTATCGCAAAGGGGTTCACTGTGCGGGCTGGACGCAAGCAAGTTCTTGCGAGGGCAGAACTTTTCGCCGAGAGCGACCAGGACGAGAGAGCACTCGTCGCGACAGGTGAATCGCTCCTTGTCCCCATTGATCAGGACGGATCACGAAGATGATCGAGTTGATGATCCCCGAAACTCAATTCATGAGACCGACACTGGCCTGTGCCTAAATCTGGTGTGCCGCAACCACATCCTCGTTCCATTCAATGCCAACGCCCGGCACGTCTGGAATATACAGGTTCCCGTCTTTGATCGCGTATGGTTGCTGCAAGATTGGATCGGCCCAATCCTGCCATTCGAGCCAGTGCGCCGTCTCGGTAACCCGCATAACGTGGGCGGCCACCTCTGGATAGAGATGCGTCGACATGGGTATTCCCGCCGAACCCGCAATTGCCGCAGCCCGCATCCATCCGGTGACGCCGCCGATGCGCATGAAATCAGGCATGACAAGGTCGCACGCCCCGCGCTGAAGCGCCTTGTGCATCTCGCGCGGGCCGTAGAAGTTCTCTCCGATCTGCAGCGGCGTCTTCAGTTCGGCCGCTAGCCGGACATAACCATCGAGATTGTCATAGACGATCGGCTCCTCGATCCAGGCTAACCCTTGATCATCGATCATGTGACAACGCTGAAGCGCCTCGGCCAGGGTCAGCCCCTGATTGAAATCGACCATCAGATGAATGTCGTCGCCGACGGCCTTCCGTACAGCATCCAGCGTCGCAAGATCGTCGGAAATGCGTTCGCGCCCGAGCCTGAGCTTCAGGCCTGCGAATCCGCCCTCGTCGCGCAATTCGATTGCTTCGGTCGCGACGGCTTCCGGTGATTTCAACCACAGACCGTTGCTGTTGTAGGATTTCACGGGACCAACCGTGCCTCCGAGCAGCACGCAAAGTGGCTGGTTCGCCGCTTTGGCCAGCGCATCCCATGCTGCCATGTCGAGGCCAGATGCGGCGATCATCGACAAGCCTTCGTAACCAACGAAATGCAGCGACTTGCGCGCTGCGTCGAACAGCTCGATCGGAGCGAGCCGGCGTCCTTTGAACATGTCGCCAAAATCATGCAAGGCGGGGACCAGGTAACGCATGGACTTCACGACATAGGGTTCGAGGTAGCCCCGACCCGTGATCCCTTCCTCGGTATGCAGATCGATCAAGATGACCGGCCATTCGGACAACGTGGCGATACGGGCCACAACTGGTCGCTTGAGCTTGAGGACAACGGCTCGAGCGGTGATGCTTCGTATGGTTAGAGCTTGGTGAGGCATGCCGCGCACCCGGGGCCTGGTTTCTGATATGAATGCCTTTTACATCAGGCCCCGGTCGTGTAAATTTACTATTGAGTATACTTCAGCAAAGGCAGCGCCGTGCGAAGGTCGGCTGAGCAGACACGCGGACGGGTTCTCGAAGCGGCTTACAAACTCTTTCGTCGCCAAGGTTACAACCGTGTCACGATGGACAACATCGCTGAAGCGGCGAAGCTCACGAAGCGCACGCTCTATCACCATTTCAACAGTAAGGATCAACTGCTCGCCGATGTGCTCGAATCTCAGCATCATTTGGCGTTGCAGGCTTTCCGCACCTTCGGAGATGGTCTCTCTGGATCAGCCGAGACCATCGTCCAGGCGATGTTCCAGGACCTTGCCGTTTGGGCAGATAGGCCAAGGTGGGCCGGGTCCGGATTCACACGTCTCGTCATCGAACTCGCAGATTTGCCGGGCCATCCGGCAAGGCTGATTGCTCGCCGACACAAGGCCGAGTTGGAGAAATGCTTCGGGGAGCTATTGGCCCAATCTGGGGTCGGCCGCCCTAATGAGCTTGCCCGCGCAGTCTGGCTCCTGTCAGAAGGCGCGGTCTCGTTGATTCTGGTCCATGGAGATCGTGGGTATTCGGCTGCAGCGTCTGAGGCGGCAATCACCCTCGTTCGACATCACTTGAAGAGCAATGGCCTGAACACTGTGCGGGGATCAGCTTCGGCATAGTTGGTGGCAGCCCGGCGCTTCGACGCGCTACGTCGTCATGTCCGAGAGTTGATCACCATTTCTCGACCCAGGGCCGGAGCACGACTTCGAAAGCCCAGGTCGACCGATGCTGGCGATGCAGTTGCAGATATGTTTCGGCGATATGGTCGGGGTCGGCCATGTTGTCATCGACAGTCGTTCCGGCCAGCCGGTGCGCGCGGGTGCCATCCTCCTGCGTCCAGCCGATCGCGCCGTCGATCGGCACATTCGCTACGTGGATACCCTCCGGCATCAATTCTCTTGCCATGCTTTGTGCGAGCCCGGACTTGGCATGACATGCCATTGCGAAGGCGCCACTCGATGGGAAGCCTTTGAGCGCCGCGCTGGCGTTCGTGAAGATGATCGTTCCTCTCGCGCCATTGGCATCGGGCTCGTTTCCGAGCATGAGCCGAGCGGCCTGTTGACCGATCAGAAACGCGCTGAATGCCGAGTTTCGAAGTGTTTCGAGCGCCATCACCGGGTCGGCTTCGATAACGTTCTTGCGGAAAATGCCGGGCACCCGGCCATCGATGTTATGCACGACAAGCCTCGGCGTCCCGATGTCTTGAACGACACTCCCGAACAGCTTTGACACGGTTGCCGGTTCGCTCGCGTCGCAGGCGTATCGGCGCACGCCATGCGACTTCTCGAGCGCCTTGAGGACCGCCTTCTCGGGATTCCTGGCTGCGACGCCGACACGCATGCCCGCTTCCGCGAACAACCTGGCGCAACTCGAACTGATGCCCGGGCCGCCGCCGACAATGAGTGCAACGTCCTGTACGGAAGTTTGGGTGTCGCGTTGTGATTGAGCCATGTTGCTTCCTCGGATGCGTTAGGGGCAGCGCACTCACTCGGCCAGGAATTGGATGGCGTGCTTCAGAAACCTTTCGGGATACTGGAACTGCGCCCCGTGACCGGCATCGGGGTAGACGATCAACTGAGCATTCGGAATGTTCTGAACCATGTGCCAGGAGTTGATAGTGGCGATCATGACATCGTTGACACCGTTGACGATCAGAGTCGGCTGGGTGATTTCGCTCAGATGAGCGAATGGCTTTTCCGGGTCGAGCGGTGCGACAAAGGCCCCGTTCGCCGCGATCTGCGCCTGCATGAGTTCAGGCGAACTCGGCGGATCCTGATCCTTGCGCTGGTGACGGCGCTTCCAGAAGTCGCGGCCGGCCTGTTTAGCCGCTTCGGACGGACCGAAGAACAGGAACAGGAAGTCGTCGACGGTCGGCACTGGTCGGGGCGCGGCCTCGAAAATCTTCGGATTCGGATCAGGATTGCCGCCGCGCGGTTGGGTGCCGAGCAACATGAGCTTGCGAACGAGATCGGGATGTCGCCGGGTCAGATCCTGCGCCACCATCCCCCCGAGCGAGAACCCCACGACGTCGACCCTGGAAAGACCGAGCGCGCGGATCACCTTTGCCGCGTCATCCGCCATGTCCTCGATGAGGGCGCGCGGCACGCCCGTTGACGATGCGCAGCCCCGGTAATCGTACAGGATCACCTCGCGGCCCGCTGCCAGTCCATCGGTCATGAGCGGGTCCCAATGATCCATGCTGCCGCGAAAATGCTGCAGGAAGAAGAGCGGAGGCTGTCCAGAACCTGAGTTGCCCCAGCGACGATAGGCGAAGCGGTCGCCCTCCACCTCGATGATGCGGGTCGGTGCGGTGAGATGCGTGTCTGCCATGATGTGCTCCGTGGCTACAAGATGGTTATCATCATATTATCGAGAAGACTGTGTAAGCGGCGATGTCGCAACGCGGCATCGCAAATCCGATGAGGTTGCTACGGCTTCCGGTCCGCGACCGTGATGACGACCTTGCCTTTCGCACGCCCGGTCTCGACATAGGCGAGCGCATCGCCGGTCTTCTCAAACGGGAAGACCTTATCCACGACCGGGCGGATCACGCCGGATTCGATCAGCGACGTGATTTCGCTCAGCTGCTGCCCCTGCGCACGCATGAACAGGAATGAGAAGCGCACACCAAGGCTTTTGGCTTTCTTGCGCGCACCACGGCTCAGCAGCCGCATCACCAGCTTCAGGAACAGGTTCAATCCTTGTTCCCTGGCGAATTCGGGGTCGGGCGGCCCCGAGATCGAGATGAGGAGGCCGCCCGGTTTCAACACGCGCAAAGATTTTTCAAGCGCCTTGGCGTCCTGGCTGTGCAGGACCAGATCGTAGCCGGACAAAACCTGCTCGAAATCCTGCGTCTTGTAGTCGATGACCACATCGGCTCCGAGGCTCTTGACGAGCTCGAGATTTCTCGTGCTCGTCGTGGTCGCAACTGTCGCGCCAAGATGC
>DAIMKE010000190.1:0-8464 GCA_036721875.1 Bradyrhizobium sp.
CTTGTCCTGGTCGATCAGGACGATGCCGTCCTCCTCGCGCTTGTAGATCGCCCCCGACGGGCACGCCGCGACGCAGGCCGGGTTGAGGCAATGCTCACACAGCCGCGGCAGGTACATCATGAAGGTGTTTTCGAACTGCCCGTAGATGTCCTTCTGGACGCCTTCGAAGTTCGCATCCATCGAACGCTTGGCGAATTCGCCGCCGAGAATTTCCTCCCAGTTCGGACCCCACTCGATCTTCTCGATCCGTTCGCCGGACACCAGCGAGCGCGGCCGCGCGGTCGGCATCGCCGGCATTTCCTTGGCCTGCTGCAGGTGCGCGTAGTCGAACGTGAACGGCTCGTAGTAGTCGTCGATCTCGGGCAGATCGGGATTGGCGAAGATATTCGCCAACACCCGCCACTTGCCGCCGATGCGCGGCTCGATCCTGCCGTTGCGCTTGCGTTTCCAGCCGCCTTTCCAGCGCGCCTGGTTTTCCCAATCCTTGGGATAGCCGATGCCGGGCTTGGTCTCGACGTTGTTGAACCATGCGTATTCCATGCCTTCACGGCTGGTCCACACGTTCTTGCAGGTCACACTGCAGGTGTGACACCCGATGCACTTGTCGAGGTTCAACACCATGGCGATTTGAGCGCGGATTTTCATTCTGCGGCCTCCAAGCGGGGGGTATCGGGCTGGTCGGCAGTGGGCGTGTCGAGCCAGTCGACTTTCACCATCTTGCGGACAATGACGAACTCGTCGCGGTTGGCGCCAACCGTGCCGTAATAGTTGAAGCCGTAGGACTGCTGGGCGTAGCCGCCGATCATGTGCGTCGGCTTGGTCACCACTCTGGTCACCGAGTTGTGGATGCCGCCGCGCTGCCCGGTCTGCTCGGAGCCCGGTACGTTCACGATCTTCTCCTGGGCATGGTACATCATGCACATGCCCTGCTTGACGCGCTGGGAGACCACCGCACGCGCGACCAGCGCGCCGTTGGTATTGTAGGCCTCGATCCAGTCGTTATCGACGATCCCGGCGGCCTTGGCGTCGACCTCGCTGATCCAGACGATCGGCCCGCCGCGTGACAGCGTCAGCATCAGCAGATTGTCGGTATAGGTCGAGTGTATGCCCCATTTCTGGTGCGGGGTGATGAAGTTCAGCACCACCGACGCGTTGCCGTTCGGCTTGCGGTCGATCACCGGCTTGACGGTCTTGGTGTCGATCGGCGGCCGGTAGACGCAGAACCCTTCGCCGAAGGCGCGCATCCACAGATGATCCTGGTAGAGCTGCTGGCGGCCGGTCAGCGTCCGCCACGGGATCAGTTCATGGACGTTGGTGTAGCCTGCGTTGTAGCAGACCTTCTCCGATTCAAGGCCGGACCAGATCGGCGAGGAGATGATCTTGCGCGGCTGCGCGACGACGTCGCGGAACCGGATCTTCTCGTCTTCTTTCGGGATCGCCAGATGCTGATGATCTCTCCCGGTGAAGCCTTCGAGCGACGCCCACGCCTTGACTGCGACTTCGCCATTAGTCTCGGGCGCAAGGCTGAGGATGACCTCGCAGGCGTCGATCGCGCTGTCGATGCGGGCAAGTCCCTTGCTCGCGCCTTCCTCGGTCACGATGCCGTTGAGCTTCTTGAGCAGGTCGACCTCATGGTCGGTATTCCAGCTCATGCCCTTGCCGCCATTGCCGAGCTTGTTCATCAAGGGCCCGAGCGAGGTGAAGCGCTTGTAGAGGTTGGGATAGTCGCGCTCGACCACGGTCACCGCCGGCATGGTCTTGCCGGGGATCGGATCGATCTGCCCCTTCTTCCAATCCTTGACGTCGAACGGCTGCGCGATCTCGCCGGCCGTATCGTGCATGATCGGCGTCAGCACGACGTCCTTTTCGACGCCGAGAACTTCCGGCGCCACCCGGGAGAAAGCTTCCGCAATGCCCTTGTAGATGTCCCAGTCGCTGCGCGATTCCCAGACCGGATCGACCGCCGCCGACAGCGGGTGAATGAATGGATGCATGTCGGACGTGTTGAGATCGTTCTTCTCGTACCAGGTCGCCGTCGGCAACACGATGTCCGAATACATGCAGGTGGTGGACATCCGGAAATCGAGCGTGACCAAGAGGTCCAGCTTTCCTTCCGGCGCCTCCTCATGCCACTTCACATCGACCGGCTTCTTGAGGCCGTGTTCGCCGAGGTCCTTTCCCATCACGCCGTGCTTGGTGCCGAGCAGATGCTTGAGGAAATACTCGTGGCCCTTGCCGGATGCGCCCAAGAGGTTCGAGCGCCAGACGAACAGGTTGCGTGGCCAGTTCCTCGGATTGTCGGGATCCTCGCAGGACAATTGCAGAGCACCCGACTTCAGCGACTTGGCGACGTAGTCCTTGGCCTCCATCCCGGCCGCCGCGGCCTGCTTCGATACTTCGAGCGGATTGGTTTGCAGCTGCGGCGCCGACGGCAACCAGCCCATCCGTTCGGCGCGCACATTGTAGTCGATCAGGGCGCCGTCCCAGGGACCTGCAGGCGCGGTCGGCGATAGAATCTCGCTGACGTCGAGCGTCTCATAACGCCACTGGTCGGTATGGGCGTAGAACGCGGACGTCGAGTTCATCTGCCGGGGCGGACGGCCCCAGTCGAGGCCGAATGCCAGCGGCGTCCAGCCGGATTGCGGCCGCAGCTTTTCCTGGCCCACATAATGCGACCAGCCGCCGCCGGATTGCCCGATACACCCGCACATCACCAGCATGTTGATGATGCCGCGGTAGTTCATGTCCATGTGGTACCAGTGGTTCAATCCGGCGCCGAGGATGACCATCGAACGGCCACCGGTCTTCTCGGCGTTGAGCGCGAACTCGCGCGCCACCGTGATGATCTGGTCGCGCGGCACGCCGCTGATCTTCTCCGCCCAGGCCGGCGTATACGGCTCCAGATCATCGTAGGTCTTGCCGATGTTCTCGCCGCCGAACCCGCGGTCGATGCCGTAATTGGCAAGGAACAGATCGAACACCGAAGCCACAATTGTTTCGCCGTCGGCGAGTTGCAGCGTCTTGGTCGGCACGTTGCGCTTGAGCACGTCGGGATGATCGGTACCTGCGAAATGATCGTGTTCGCGGTTGCCGAAATACGGGAAGCCGACCGACGACGTGCCGTCCTTGATGTCGCTCAGCGACAGCCGGAGCCTTGTTTCCTGGTTGCCGGACGCCTTCTCCTCCAGGCTCCATTTGCCCTTCTCGCCCCAGCGGAAGCCCACCGAGCCCTTGGGC
Organism: Bradyrhizobium sp.; assembly: GCA_036721875.1. Lineage (GTDB taxonomy): Bacteria > Pseudomonadota > Alphaproteobacteria > Rhizobiales > Xanthobacteraceae > Bradyrhizobium. The sequence continues at coordinate 3,238 of DAIMKE010000190.1, forward strand.
ACGACGATTTGGCCTGACGCTTCGTCGTAGGCGACGGTCTTCCATTCCGGATTATTGTCCTCGCCCATTCCCTTCACGAAGTCCGACGCGCGCAGGAAACGTTCCGGGACGTAGGTGTCACCCTGCTTCACCAGCCGCACCAGCATCGGCATGTCCGTATACTGGCGCACATAGTCGTTGAAATACTTGGCCTGACGGTCGACGTGGAATTCCTTCAGGATGACGTGGCCCATCGCCATCGCCAGCGCCGCGTCCGTGCCCTGCTTCGGCGACACCCAGAGATCGGCGAATTTCGAGGCTTCCGAATAGTCCGGGCTGATCACGACGCTCTTGGCGCCCTTGTAGCGGACCTCCGTATAGAAGTGCGCATCCGGCGTGCGGGTCTGCGGGACGTTCGATCCCCACAGGATCAGGAAACCGGAATTGTACCAGTCGGCGCTTTCAGGGACGTCGGTCTGTTCGCCCCAGGTCTGCGGCGAGGCTGGCGGCAAATCGCAATACCAATCGTAGAACGACATGCAGACGCCGCCGAGCAGCGACAGATACCGCGCACCGGCCGCGTAGCTGACCATCGACATCGCCGGGATCGGCGAAAAGCCGAACACCCGGTCGGGCCCCCAGACCCTGGCGGTATAGGCGTTCGCGGCCGCCGTGATCTCGTTGACCTCAGCCCAGCTGGCGCGAACGAAGCCGCCGAGCCCGCGCTTCTGCACATAGGAGGCGCGCTTTTTCGGGTCCTCGACGATCGATTTCCAGGCCGCCACCGGCGTCATCAGGACACGCGCGTCGCGCCACAGCTTCAGGAGCCGTGAGCGCACCAGCGGGTACTTCACCCGGTTGCCGGAATAGAGATACCAGCTGTAGCTCGCACCGCGGGCGCAGCCGCGCGGCTCGTGATTGGGCAGGTCCGGTCGCGTGCGCGGATAGTCGGTCTGCTGCGTCTCCCAGGTGACGATGCCGCCCTTGACGTAGACCTTCCACGAGCACGAGCCCGTGCAGTTCACGCCGTGGGTGGAGCGGACGATCTTGTCGTGCTGCCAGCGCTTTCGATAACCGTCCTCCCAGGAGCGGTCTTCGGTCGTCATCACGCCGTGCCCGCCGGCGAATTCAGCCTTGGGGCGCGTGAAGAACGACAACCTGTCGAGAAAATGACTCATCGTTCGTTTCCTTATTCGGCAGCTTGTGTGACGGGTACGATGCGGGGGCTGCGCTCGATGTCATGGAGCAGCCCGCCCTTGCGGCTGTAGACAGCCCAGGTGATCACGACGCAGATCACGTAGAAGATGAAGAATCCCCACAGCGCCCCCTGGACACCGCCGGTGAGATCGATCGAGGTCCCGTAGGACTTCGGGATGAAGAAGGCGCCGAAGGCTGCGATCGCCGAGGTGAAGCCGGTGATGGCGGCCGATTCCTTTTCGGCCTGGCGTTGGCGGGTCAAGGCGTCGGCGGTCGGCATCAGCCGGTCCATTTCCTTGCGCATGATGTTGGGGATCATTTGGAAGGTCGACGCGTTGCCGACGCCCGTTGCGAAGAACAGGACGAGGAACATCGCAAAGAAGCCCCAGAACGCTCCCGGCTGATCCTTGATACCGATGAAGTAGAGGATGCCGAGCACGCCGAGCATCATCAGGATGAATACCCAGAAGGTAACGCGCGCCCCGCCCCATTTGTCGGCGATCCAGCCGGTCGCCGAGCGCGACAGCGCGCCGACCAGCGGTCCGAGGAAGACGAACGGCAGCGCGTCGACCATCGGAAACTGGGTCTTGGCGAGCAGCGGGAAACCGGCGGAGTAACCGATGAAGGAGCCGAAGGTCCCGGTATAGAGCCAGCACATGATCCAGTTGTGCTTGCGCTGGAAGATCACCGCCTGGTCGGCGAACGAGGCCTTGGCCGAGGCGATGTCGTTCATGCCGAACCACGCCGCGAACGCGCTGGCAATGATGAACGGCACCCAGATGAAACCGGCGTTCTGCAGCCACAACGACGACGTCTGCGTTCCGCTGGTGACCGTTGCCGGGTCGCCGCCGAACCAGCCGAACACACCGACCGTGATGATGATCGGCACCACGAACTGCACGGTGGAGACGCCGAGATTGCCGAGGCCGGCATTGAGCGCGAGCGCGTTGCCCTTCTCCGCCCGCGGGAAGAAGAAGGAGATGTTGGCCATCGAAGAGGCGAAATTGCCGCCGCCGAAGCCGCATAGCAGCGCCAGCGCCAGGAACACCGGATAAGGCGTCGACGGATTCTGCACGGCATAACCGATGCCGATCGCCGGGATCAGCAGCGACCAGGTCGCCAGCGTGGTCCAGAGCCGGCCACCGAAGATCGGCACCATGAAGGAGTAGAATATCCGCAGCACCGCGCCGGAGATGCCCGGCAGCGCCGCCAGCCAGAACAGTTCGGCTGTGGTGAACTTGAAGCCCACCGAAGGCAGCTTCGCCACCACCACCGACCAGACCTGCCAGACCGCGAACGACAGCAGCAGCGCCGGGATCGATATCCAGAGATTACGCCGCGCAATTTTGCGCCCGGTGGTTTCCCAGAACGTCCTGTCTTCCGGACGCCAGTCGGTCAGCACAGCGCCGGACAGCGCGCCGACATGCTCGGGCTTGTGGATCTCTGCCATCTCGGGAAGTTCGGGAAGCTTTTTCAGCTCTTCCCCGACGACACCGCGTTCCATCTGCCGGATCGCTAGATGCATCCAGGCGAGTGAACCCGAGACCAGCAGGAACAGCAGCATGAAGCAGCTGGTCCACAGGCCGGTCAGGTCAACGAGCGCCCCGAACGCAATCGGGAGCACGAAGCCGCCGAGACCGCCGATCATGCCGACCAGTCCGCCGACGGCGCCCACACTGTTGGGATAATAGACGGGGATGTGCTTGTAGACGGCGGCCTTGCCGAGCGCCATGAAGAAGCCAAGCACGAACACCGTTACCGTGAACGGAACAAGCCCCATTTCCAGATGGAACGCGACGGTACCGTTGACGGTCTTCACGATGTATTCGGTCGGCGGATAGGACAGCACGAACGTCGTGGCGACACCCACCAGGAAGGTCCAGTACATCACCCGCCGTGCGCCGTAGCGATCGGACAGATGGCCGCCATAGGCCCGGAACACGCTGGCCGGCAGCGAGAACATCGCAGCCACCATGCCGGCGGTCTTGATGTCGACGCCGTAGACCTTGATGAGATATTGCGGCAGCCACAGCGCCAGCGCGACGAAGGCGCCGAACACGAAGAAATAGTACAGCGCGAAACGCCAGACCTGAACGTTCTTCAGCGGCTCGAGCTCGAGCCATGCACTTGTCGGCTTCTCGTTCTTCTCTCGCCGCGCCCGGACGACGGGGTCTTCTTCCGAGAAGAACCAGAACGCGATACCCATCAGGCCAATGGCCAGCGCCCAGACCTGGGCAACGGTCTGCCAGCCATAGGCCACCAGCACGAAGGGCGCAACGAACTTGGTCAGTGCGGCGCCGACATTGCCGGCGCCGAAGATGCCGAGCGCGGTGCCCTGCTTGCCTGCGGGGAAAAATCGCGACACGTAGGCCACACCGACTGCGAACGAACCGCCGGCGATGCCGACAAAGAATGCTGCCACCAGGAACTCGGGATACGTATGCGCCCAGGTCAGCAGGTAGGTTGCGACCACTGCGGCCAGCATGACCACCGTGTAGACCCGCCGCCCGCCATATTGATCGGTCCAGATGCCGAGCAAGAGACGGATCAGAGATCCGCTGAGGATGGGCGTGCCGACGAGAAGACCGAACTGGGTGTCGTTCAGCCCCAGTTCCTGCTTGATGCGGATGCCGATAATCGAGAAGATCGTCCAGACCGCAAAGCAGATCGTGAAAGCGATGGTTGAAAGCCAGAGCGCCCGGCCCTGATGCACGGTGCGTAGATCTGCGGCGTCCATAGTGACTCCCCCGAGAAGCGGCGATGGAAGACAGATCGCCACGTTCGGGAAAGTTTGTTTTGCGCTGGATCAAGTTTGCGGTTCGTTTGTATTCTATCACAGTATCATTTGACAAAGATCACAAATAACCGCACCGATAATCGAGGCTGAAGTGTTGCGCACGCACGAACTTGCTCAATTGCAAGCCCTGCCGCTGTTTTCCGGGATGACGGCGCAAAGCCTGGAAGGCCTGCTCGATGCAGCCTTGCTGCAGCAGTTTCCCTCTGGGGTGACCCTCATTCGCGAAGGCGAGCCCGCGGATTTTCTGCATGTGCTGGTCGATGGGCTGGTCGAAATCTATACCGAACAGGCCGGTGGAGACTGGGGGATATCCCTGATCAACCCGGTCGCGACCTTCATCCTTGCGGCCGTGGTCAGCGATCAGCCCTACCTGAACTCGGCTCGCACGCTTGCGGAGTCGCGCGTGCTGTTGATTCCCGCCCGGCGCGTCCGCGAGGTGTTCGATCAGGACGTCGCATTCGCGCGGATTGTGGCTAGCGAGCTGGCGCTCGCCTATCGCGGGGCGATCAAGAAGCTGAAGGGCTATGTGGCGCGGTCGAGTGTCGAACGTCTTGCCAACTGGATCCTGACCGAGGCGCGCAGGGACAGCAGCCAGGAATCGATCGTGATCCCGTTCGATCGAGGCACGCTGGCTTCGCACATCGGCACCACCCGCGAGAACCTATCCCGCAACCTCGCAGTGCTGACGGAACATGGCGTGCGGGTCCGCGGCCGCGAGATCGTGATGGACCGGAAGGATCTGCTCGAAGCCTTCGCACGTCCGCAACGATTCATTGACGATCCGACCTCCTGATCGGCCGAACTTCCGGCATCGAACGATTTGATCCACGTCAATGCGAGTGTCACATAGCGGATCAATCGTGGATTCATATGATGCTCGACAAGGATGTCTCGCATCATCATTCGGCGATCTCGCCGTTTTCTCCTAAGACTGCCCCGCCATCACCGGTCATGACGACTGCGTGCTGGGGGGCACTTTTATGTCAATGGCAGACCGCGAGACACAGATCGCACCCGGCTTGCGTCGTCATCATGCAGGGCTTCATCATGCAGGGCTTCATCATCTCGGGCTTCCACGCGGAGAGCCATCCGGAACTTCCGGAAAAAGAATACGCGGCTCGCGAAACAACAGCGCGGTGGCGGCCTGGGCTCTAAGAAAATTATTCGTCGTCGGGATGTTCGGATAGGTCGCCGCCAACGCCTGCAACCCTTTTTCCGGGAGCATCTTGCCGTCGAGAACGTCACGGAACGTAT
>DAIMKE010000191.1:0-8454 GCA_036721875.1 Bradyrhizobium sp.
ATGGCTCCGCCCTCGCTGACCATGTCCATGATCGGCGCCTCGCTGCTCTGGGTCGGCTGGTTCGGCTTCAATGCCGGATCGAACCTCGAAGCCTCCGGCGGCGCCGCGCTCGCCATGACCAACTCCTTCGTTGCGACAGCAGCGGCGGCGATGGCCTGGATGTTCGCGGAATGGATCGTCAAGGGCCATCCTTCCGTGCTCGGCGCATTGTCGGGCGCGGTGGCGGGTCTTGTGGCGGTGACGCCCGCGGCCGGCTTCGCCGGTCCAATGGGCGCGATCGTGCTCGGTCTCGTGGTCGGCGTCGTCTGCCTGTTCTTCTGCACGGTGGTGAAGAACTCGCTGGGCTACGACGACTCGCTCGACGTCTTCGGCGTCCACTGCGTCGGCGGCATCGTCGGCGCGCTTGGCACCGGCATCCTGGTGAACCCCGCCCTCGGCGGTACCGGCGTCATGGATTACGTCGCCGGCAAGATCGCGGACTACGACTTCGTCGCCCAGATGACCGCTCAGCTCTGGGGCGTCTGCACCACGCTGCTGTGGTCGGGCATCGGATCGGCGATCCTCTTCAAGGTGGTCGATGTCATCGTCGGCCTGCGCGTCAACGTCGAGACCGAGCGTGAAGGCCTCGACGTCACCGAGCACACGGAGCGCGCTTACAACATGTAGGTTCTCCCGGGGTGCGGTCTCTTCGAGGCCGCATCCGCAACTCCGGTTCGGGCACATACCCGGCAATGCCCTGACCGTTGAGGGGCTCCAGCGCAAGCTGGGGCCCCTTTCTTCTGCGCGAAAAGCATTTGCCAAACCGGGCGCGATCGGTCGAAATGGCGGCAATAACACCCCAGGGAGAGACGCCATGAAACTCGAGGGCGGATGCTATTGCGGCAAGGTGCGGTACGTTGCCGAGGGCGACCCGATGATGAAGGCGCAGTGCCATTGCCGGGAATGCCAGTACATCACCGGCGGCTCGACCAACATGTTCATGGTGATGCCTATCGCCGGATTCAAATACACCGGCGAAGCCCCGAAGCAGTTCAAGCGCGCGGATCTTGAGCGCCCGATGACGCGCGAATTCTGCGCCGAGTGCGGCACGCATGTCGCGACCCGGCCGCCGGGCCTGCCCGGCGTCGTCATCAAGGTCGGCACCCTCGACGATCCCTCGCTGTTCGACGGCCCGAAGATGGCGATCTACACCGTCGACAAGCAGCCCTACCACCACGTGCCCGAGGGCGTGCCGGCCTTCGAGCGGCTGCCGCAGCGGTAATGAGCGGGGCACTATTGCTCGTGTTCCGGCGTGATCAATTCGACCGTCGGGAAATGGGTTCGATAGCGCCTTGCATCGCGTGTCAGCAGCGGTAGACGTTCGACAGCGGCGTGGGCGCCAATGAAGAAGTCCGCCAGCACGCCAGTGCGAAGGCCGCCGGCGCCGCAGTATCGCAGATAGGCCTTGCCCGCGAGGAAGAGCGCGGTGCGCGGGATCGCCGCCAGGTCGATGTCCAAATTGCGGAGCATCGCGTCCACATCCTCGACCGTGGCATAGCGCGTCGATATCTCGGCATAGATGACGTCGTTGATGACGAGCGGCCCGGACGAAGCTGCTTGTTCAAGCTGTTGTTGGGACCAGTCCGCCCACGCCTCGCCGTCGGTGACGACATCCAGGAGAACGTTCGAATCGACGAGCGTCATTCCGGTTCGCCACGCAGGAGAGCCATCAGTTCATCGGTCGTCATACCCGGCCCGGCTGACCCTCGCGCTTTGGCGAACCTGCTCGGCGGCCGCGGCCCATCGGCTTTCTCGATCATTACGCCGCCATCAGCGCTGCGGCGAAAATCAACCTGACTGCCGGGTTGAATCCCCAAATAGTCGCGGACACGTTTCGGAATTGTCACTTGTCCCTTGCTCGTGACTGTTGTCGTCATGGCTTATGCTCCAGCGGTAATACCTATCAGATATATGGTAATACCCGGCAATTCGTCCAGACCAACCGATGGTTAATCGCGTCTTAACCTCGCCGTATCTATGGTGGTTTGATGAGTTTCCGGTCGCGGGTTATGCCGTTTGACCGTTCTTGAAAGTACTGGCGTTTCAGACATGGCAACGACCGTCCCTTCCGGCGAGGCGCAGGGCGCCGGCAGCGCAAATTCTGCCGGTCAGGCCGAGCGCTCCCCTTTTTTGCGGACCACCGAGCTGCTGGCGCCCTACCAGCCGGCCAAGCCGTTGATTACGCTGTCGTTGGGCGAACCGCAGCACCCGGTTCCGGACTTTGTCGGTCCCGTTCTGGCAAAGCACATCGCCGATTTCGGGCGCTATCCCCTCGCCAAGGGCATCGAGCCGTTCCGGCGGGCGGTCGCGAACTGGCTGTCGACCCGGTTCGACCTGCCGCGGCCGGTCGATCCCGAGAGCGAAGTCCTGGTGCTCAGCGGCAGCCGGGAAGGGCTGTTCTTTGCGGCAATCACTGCCGCCCGCTATGTCGGGCCGCGCCGGGGGAAACCGGCGATCCTGATGCCCAATCCGTTCTATCCGGCCTATGGCGCCGGGGCCCGCGCGTCCGGCTGTGAATCGATCTACCTGCCGACCACGCTCGCCAACGGGTTCCTGCCGGATCTCGACGCGCTCGACGAGGCGACGCTGGCCCGGACGGTAGCGCTCTTCATCGCCTCGCCGGCCAATCCGCAAGGCGCGGTCGCCTCGCGCGAATACTTTACCCGTTTGAAAAAGCTTGCGGACCATTATGGCTTCATGATCCTGAGCGACGAGTGCTATTCGGAAATCTACACCAGGCAGGCGCCGGGCAGCGCCCTGGAATGTGCCGGCCCCGACTTCACCAATGTCGTAGCCTTCCAGTCGCTGTCGAAGCGCTCGAACCTGCCGGGCATGCGCGTCGGCTTTGCCGCCGGCGACCGCAAGTTTCTCGCCGCCTTTCACGAGTTTCGCAACGTCGCCGCACCGCAGGTGCCGGTGCCGCTGCAGCATGTCGCGGTCGCCGCCTATAGCGACGAGACGCACGTCGAGGAAAACCGAAGGCTCTACCGGATCAAGTTCGATCTCGCCGACCAGATTCTCGGCAGCCGCTACGGCTACGTGCGGCCGGCCGGCGGTTTCTGCGTCTGGCTCGACGTCTCCGACCGCGGCGGCGACGAGGCGGCGGCGGTGAGATTATATCGGGATGCGGGCGTCCGCGTTATTCCCGGAAGTTACCTGTCGCGACCGCAGAGCGACGGCTTCAACCCCGGCGCAGGCTACATCCGCCTCGCGCTGGTCTCCGACAGTGAGTCAACGGCCGAGGCACTGCACCGGCTGGTCGAAACTCTGGATTAATCGCAGGGCCCGATGAGCATGCCAGCGATCGAACGTGTCATTCCCCTCGTCGGTCACCTGCCGGCCTCGATCCGCGAAGCCCTGGCGCGACGCGTCCGTGAACTCGCTGGCCTGGGCCTGATTGGCCTGTCCGGCCTGGCGGCGGCGGCGCTGATCACGTGGTCGGTTCGGGATCCGAGCCTGAGCCACGCGACGTCGCGGCCGATCCGCAACATTCTCGGCTATCCCGGCGCGATCGGCGCCGATCTGTTGATGCAGATCCTCGGTCTCGGTGCGATCATGCTGATCCTCACCGTTGCGGTGTGGGGCTGGCGCATGCTGACCCATCGCACCTTCGACCGCGAGGCGCTGCGCCTCGGTTGCTGGATTCTCTGCACGGTGATCGCCGCGGGCTTTGCGAGCTGCTGGCCGCATGGTGGGGCGTGGCCGCTGCCGACCGGCCTTGGCGGCGTCGTCGGCGACGCGCTGGTGCGGACCCCTGCCGTGGTGTTCGGCCCGGCCGGTTTCACCTACCGGCTGGTGCTCGGCATCATTCTGTTCGCGGCGATGTGCGCGGCATTCCTGTTTGCAAGCGGCTGGGGTTCTCGTCCGAGGGACGAGGAGCTGACGCCGATCGAGGACGACGATACGCCGTTCGTCGAGGAGGAAGATCGCAGCTCGGTGTCGCTCGGATGGGTTTTCCACGCCCTGATGAGCGCCAAGGCGCGGATCGGATGGCTGATGACGACGGCCTATCGTTCGCTGGTATCGAGCTCGCCGCCGGCGCAGACGTCTTCCTTCCAGCGCCAGGAGCCGACCCTGAGCGGCCGCGTTGCGCCGTCTTTGGCCCCGAAGGACGAAGAGGACGAAGAGGAAGAAGAGGACGAGGAGGAGGAGGAGGAAGAAGAAGAGGAGGAAGAGGAGGAGGCTCCGCGCTCGCGCAAGAAGGCGGCGCCACGTCCAGTTGCCCGCAAATCCGAAAAATTCGAACTGCCTTCGGTCTCGATGCTGACGGCGCCCAAGGCATCCGACCGGCAACCGCTCAGCAAGTCCGAGCTCGAGAACAATTCGCGCGCATTGGAAGGCGTCCTCCAGGATTTCGGCGTGCGCGGCGAGATCGTCAAGGCCAACCCGGGCCCGGTCGTCACGCTGTACGAGCTCGAGCCCGCACCGGGCATCAAATCGTCGCGCGTGATCGGCCTGGCCGACGATATCGCCCGTTCGATGAGCGCGCTCTCGGCGCGTGTCGCCGTGGTCGCCGGCCGCAACGCCATCGGCATCGAACTGCCGAACGTGCATCGCGAAAAGGTTTACCTGCGCGAGCTGCTGACTGCGAAGGACGAGTCGCACGCAAAACTTCCGCTCTGCCTCGGCAAGAACATCGGCGGCGAGTCGATCATCATCGATCTCGCGCGCACGCCGCACATGCTGATCGCCGGCACCACCGGCTCCGGCAAATCGGTCGCCATCAACACCATGATCCTCAGCCTGGTCTATCGCCTGAGGCCGGATCAATGCCGCCTGATCATGGTCGATCCCAAGATGCTCGAACTTTCCGTCTATGACGGCATCCCGCATCTGCTGACGCCGGTCGTGACCGATCCGAAGAAAGCCGTGGTCGCGCTGAAATGGGCCGTGCGCGAAATGGAAGAGCGTTACAAGAAGATGTCCAAGCTCGGCGTGCGCAACATCGACGGCTATAATCAGCGTCTCGGCGAGGCCCGCGGCAAGGGCGAGGACCTGACGCGCACGGTGCATACCGGCTTCGACAAGGAAACCGGCAAGGCGATCTACGAGGAAGAGAAGCTCTCGCTCGACCCGCTGCCCTACATCGTCATCATCGTCGACGAAATGGCCGACCTGATGATGGTCGCCGGCAAGGACATCGAAGGCGCGGTGCAGCGCCTGGCGCAGATGGCGCGCGCCGCCGGCCTGCACGTGATCCTCGCAACCCAGCGTCCCTCGGTCGACGTCATCACCGGCACCATCAAGGCGAACTTCCCGACCCGCATCGCATTCCAGGTCACGTCTAAGATCGACAGCCGCACCATTCTCGGCGAGATGGGCGCCGAGCAACTGCTCGGCCAGGGCGATATGCTCTACATGGCCGGCGGCGGCCGCATCAGCCGCGTCCACGGCCCGTTCGCCTCCGACGAGGAAGTCGAGAAAGTGGTGCGTCATCTCAAGACGCAGGGTCAGCCGGAGTACCTGGAAGCCGTCACCGCTGAAGAACCGACCGACGAAGACGGCGCGGTGTTCGATTCGACCGGAATGGGCGGCGACGGCGGCGGCGACCTGTTCTCGCAGGCGGTGGCCATCGTCAAGCGCGACCGCAAGGCCTCGACTTCCTACATTCAACGGCGGCTGCAAATCGGCTACAATCGCGCCGCATCATTGATGGAGCGGATGGAACTCGAAGGCATCGTCGGGCAGGCAAATCACGCCGGCAAGCGCGAAATTCTGGTCGAGGAAGAAGAGGGCGGATTCTAGGCCCAGCGGCCAAACCCCGGCCCGGACGCTTTATTTTCACGGAAAAACGATATCATCTTTGGTCGAAAGCGCGGTAAAATGGCCCTTGGCGACGCGTTGAATAGAGATCCGAAATATTGATGACACAACGATACACACACCGCGGAATGCTTTGCGGACTGGCGCTGCTGATCGCCACATCGGGCGCAGGCTACGGCACGGCGGCTTTCTCGCAGGCCGTTCCGGTTCCGAAACCCGCCCCCAAGGCGCGCGAAGGCGGCGTGCAGCTGAGCGCGCAGGACAGGCCTCTGACCACCGGCACGACGCAAACGCCGCCGACGCCGGTGATCCCCAATCCAAACCGCAATGTCCCGGCCAATGTGTTCGCGACTTTCGATGCCAATCAGAAGGCGCAGGCGGCGCGGGTGAGCACCTACCTGTCGTCGCTGCAGACGCTGGTCGGAAATTTCGTGCAGGTCGGGCCCGACGGCAGCAAGACCAGGGGCGATTTCTACATCCAGAAACCGGGCAAGGTGCGTTTCGAGTACGACGAACCGACGCCGATCGCGATCATCGCCGACGGATCGTCGCTGGCCGTGCGCGACAAGAAGCTCTCGACTCAGGATATCTATCCGTTGTCGCAAACCCCGCTGCGCTTCCTGCTGTCGGACCGGATCGATCTGCTGAAGGACACCAACGTCGTCAGTGTCACCGCCGATGATGTCTTTATCAGCATCACCATCGAGGAGAAGCAGGCGCTGATCGGCACCAGCCGCCTGATGCTGATGGTCGGCACCAAGGATGGCCAGCTCAAGCAGTGGACGGTGACCGATCCGCAGGGCTACGACACCACGGTTGCGGTGTACAATCTGGACACGTCCAAGAAGGTCGATCCCGGCCTGTTCAAGATCGACTTCACCAACTATCAGGTCCCGCCGGGCTAGCTACGCGTTGTGTAGCCTGTAGGATGGGTTGAGCGCAGCGAAACCCATCAATTCCGCGCGCGGAGAGATGATGGGTTTCGCTGCGCTCTACCCATCCTACGAAGCACTTCCTGTTCGAAGGCAGCAGAAAGACGTGGATGGCCGGGTCAGGTACGGACATGATGGGCCGCAAATTCTGCTACATCAGCCCGCATGCGTTTCTCCCTCACGACCTGGAATATCAACTCGGTGCGGCTACGCATCGACATCGTCGCCAAATTCCTGAAATCGGCGCGCCCGGACGTGCTGTGCCTGCAGGAAACCAAATGCATCGACGATGCATTCCCGCTGAAGCGTTTCAAGCGGCTCGGCTATGAACACGTCGCGCTGAACGGGCAGAAGGGTTATCACGGCGTCGCCATCGTTTCGAAGCTGCCGTTCGAGACCACCGATATCAGAACCTTCTGCGACAAGATCGACTCGCGCCATATCTCGGTGGCATTCGGTGAAAGGGCGCAGCTTGCAAAGCCGCTGGTGCTGCACAATTTCTACGTTCCCGCCGGCGGCGACATTCCTGACCCTGTCCTCAATCCGAAATTCGATCACAAGCTGAAATTCCTCGACGAGATGAAGGCGTGCGAACCGTTGCATCCACGCGGCGACGACCGCCACATCCTGGTCGGCGACCTCAACGTCGCGCCGCATGAAAACGACGTGTGGTCGCACAAGCAGCTCCTGAAGGTAGTCTCACACACGCCGATCGAGTGCGAGAAGCTGCTGGCGGCACAGGCGCATGGCGAATGGTTCGACGTGGCGCGGATGCGCATTCCGCTCTCGGAGAAGGTCTACACGTGGTGGAGCTATCGTGCCGCGGACTGGACCGTCGGCGATCGCGGCCGCAGGCTGGATCATATCTGGGTCTCGCGCGCGCTGAAGGACGGCGTCAGCGATTTCAGGATCACCCGCGACGCACGGAGCTGGGAGCGCCCGTCCGACCACGTGCCGGTCACGGTGACGCTGGACGTGTGAGTCTACGATCAGGTGCTGAGCTTGGCGCCGGCCATCAGCATGTCGCTGGCGAGCTGGCTGGTGCGGGTGGCGATTTCGTCGCGCAGCCGGCGTGCCGCGACGGGATCGCTTTCGAGCACGCGCTGAAACAGGCTGCGCGCCACCCGGATCACGGTTGAGTTTTCGATCGCAACCGCACTGGACGGCCGCCGCATCGCGACGATCAGTGCCAGTTCGCCGATCAGCGAGCCGGGCCCTGCAATGACTTCGGCATCTCCATCCTCGACCCGGATCGCACCGCGCCGCACGATATAGCCGGCGTCCGCCTCGTCACCGGCATTGAACAGATAATCGCCGTTCGAATAGTCGCGCTGCTCGGAGCCGATCGCGAGCATGCGCAAGGCCGCCGTTCCCAACAGGTGCAATGTCGGGACGCGATCGAGCAGGGCTACATCATCTTCGATCGACATACGGACCGGGGATACGCAACAAACTAGGAATAATAACTGCGAATCCTATCACGGCACCAGCTTGTAGCCACCCGCTTCCGTTACCAGGATCTCCGGATTGGCGGCGTCCTTTTCGATCTTCTGCCGCAGCCGGTAGATGTGGGTTTCCAGGGTGTGCGTGGTGACGCCCGAATTGTATCCCCAGACTTCCTGCAGCAACGTCTCGCGCGAGACCGGCATCTGGCCGGCCCGATACAGAAAGCGCAGGATCGCGGTCTCCTTCTCGGTCAGCCGCACCTTCCGGGCATTGG
>DAIMKE010000192.1:0-6598 GCA_036721875.1 Bradyrhizobium sp.
CGCAATCGTCCTGTCGTCGCTGGGAATCAGGGCGGGCGACAGGATGATCATTGTCAGCGAAAACTGTATTGCGCTGGCCTCCTTGCTGCTGGCGACGAGCCGGCTCGATGCCTGGGCGATCGTCGCCAACCCGCGATTGTCGGCACGCGAACTGGATCAGATCCGCGACCATAGCGGCGCCCGCCGGATGTTTTTCACGTCGGGTATTTCGAAGGAGGCTGCAGCTCATGCCTCGCGCTACGGAGCCGGGAACCAGCGAATTGGCCCCCTGCTGGAGGTTGGTGTCGGTCCGCTCAACGAAGGCGCAACTATCGAGCCGGTGGAGTCCGATCCCGCAAAACAAGTCGCGGTGCTGATCTACACCTCCGGAACGACGGGAACGCCAAAGGGCGTGATGCTGTCGCATGACAACCTACTGATCAGCGCGAATACCACAGCGGCTATCCGCAGAATGAATGAAGACGACAAGATCTATCTCGTCTTGCCGATCTCCCATATCGTTGGCATCTCGCTACTGATCATGACATTGATGACCGGCGGCACGGTGCGGATGGTCAGCAAATACGATCCCGCCGCGGCCGCGAGGGCGATTGCGGAGGAGGGTGTTACCATTCTCAACGGCGTGCCCGCCACCTATCAACGGCTGCTGGAATACAAGAGCGTGTCGGGTGTGGAGCAACTCGACCGAGGCTCATTGCGCTTGATTGCTGTCGCCGGCGCGCCGCTTGATCTCAATCTAAAATCGCGTGTGGAGAAGGAGTTCGGCCTTCCGCTGCTCAACGGCTACGGGATCACCGAATGTTCGCCGGGAATATCTGGCGTGCGTTTCGATGCGCCGCGTTCCGACCAGGCGGTTGGCACGCTGCTGCCGGGAGTGGAGGCTCGTGTCAGAACAATCGACGGCATACCGCTGTCGAAGGGTGAGGTCGGAGAACTTCACGTTCGTGGACGCAACGTGATGCGTGGTTATTATCGGGCCCCCGACCTGACGTCCAAGGTCATCGATAGCGAGGGTTGGTTCAATACCGGCGATCTCGCGCGTTTCGATGGCGACTGCCTGTACATTGTCGGCCGCACCAAGGAAATGATCATCCGTTCGGGCTTCAACGTCTATCCCGCCGAGGTCGAAGCGGTACTCAGTTCACACAAGGACGTCGTGCAGTCCGCCGTGGTCGGACGCGCCGCCGATGGTAATGAAGAGATTGTCGGCTTTGTGCAACTGCTGCCGGGGTCACGAGTGACGCCGGAGGATCTGATGGATTTCATCCGATTTCAGCTCACCTCATACAAGCGGCCGTCCGAAATCGTCATCCTCGATGCTTTGCCGGCCACTTCGACCGGCAAGATACTCAAGCACAAACTCGCAGAGTCCTTGCGTGGCGAAACTCCTCCGGCGCAGACGACCGAATTTCGCAGACAACAGATCTAACCTGGGAGAATACCCTTGCAGAAGAGAAACGCAACCGTGGCCGTGATCGGCGCCGGAGACTTCATCGGCGGCGAGATCGCCAAGAAGTTCGCCTCAGAGGGTTTTACGGTGTTCGCCGGGCGGCGCAACGGCGTCAAGCTCGAGCCGCTGGTCAAGGAAATCGAGAAAGCCGGAGGCGAAATCCACGCACGCTCTCTCGATGCACGCAAGGAAGAGGAGATCATCTCCTTCCTTGGCGATGCTGACAAGCACGCGCCGCTGGAGGTCTGCATCTTCAACATCGGAGCCAATGTCAACTTTCCGATTCTGGATACGACTGAGCGCGTGTTTCGCAAGGTCTGGGAAATGGCCTGCTATTCTGGGTTCATCGCCGGCCGCGAAGCCGCGCGGCTGATGCTGCCCCGCGGCAAAGGCAATATCTTCTTCACTGGCGCAACGGCGAGTCTCCGTGGTGGGATAGGATATGCGGCATTCGCCAGCGCCAAGTTCGGCCTGCGGGCCGTTGCTCAGGCGACTGCGCGCGAGCTGGGCCCAAAGAACATCCACGTGGCACATCTCATCATCGATTCCGGTGTCGACACCGAATGGGTCCGTCAGCGGCGGATCGAGGCGTTCGGCCCGATTGCACTGGATGATCCCGATCTGCTAATGCCGCCATCGTCGGTCGCGGAGTCCTACTGGCTGCTTTATCAGCAGCCCAAGAGCGCCTGGACTTTTGAGCTGGAGATTCGCCCGTTCGGCGAGAAGTGGTAGCGGGGACCTCTCACAATGGAACTCAATCTTTCCAGTGAGGAGGCTGCGTTTCGCGACGAGGTGCGCGCCTTCATCGCGGAGAACTATCCGGCGGAAATGCGCGTTCCCAATCCGGAAACCGACCTTTCCAAGGAGCAGATGCTGCTCTGGCACCGCATCCTCCACAAGAAGGGATGGATCGCGCCGCTTTGGCCCAAGGAGCATGGTGGACCGGGCTGGTCGATCACGCAGCGCTTTATCTTCGAGCAGGAAACGTCACGTGCCGGGACGCTGCCGCCGCTCGCGTTCAGCGTGACCATGGTCGGCCCGGTCATCTACACGTTCGGCAACGACGCGCAGAAACAGAAGTTTCTGCCGCGAATCCTGTCCGGCGAGGATTGGTGGTGCCAGGGTTATTCGGAGCCGGGATCCGGCTCCGACCTCGCGTCGGTCCGCACGAAGGCTGTACGCGACGGCGATCACTACATTGTCAACGGACACAAGACCTGGACGACACTGGCGCAGCATGCCGACTGGATATTCTGCCTGGTGCGGACCGATCCTTTGGCAAAGCCTCAGGCCGGCATTTCCTTCCTGCTGATCGACATGAAATCGCCCGGCGTCACCGTGCGGCCCATCATCACCATCGACGGATCGCATGAAGTGAATGACGTGTACCTGGAGGACGTGCGCGTCCCTGCCGGGAATTTGATCGGACAGGAAAACAAGGGTTGGACTTACGCAAAATTTCTGCTGGGCAACGAGCGTACCAGCATGGCTGGGATCGGCCGGTCGACGCGTTATCTGGGGCGCCTCAAGCACATCGTGAGAACCGAAGTCGGCGAGGACGACCCGACCTTCGGAGAATTCATCAAGGAAATTGCGCGCGTCGAGCTGGATGTGCTCGCGTTGGAGGCCACGGAATTGCGAATCGTCGCACAGATGTCGCGTGGCATCGATCCGGGCCCCGCCGCGTCGCTGTTCACGATCATGGGCACCGAAATATTCCAGCGCATCACGGATCTAACGCATCAGGCGATCGGAAACTACGGTCTGGCGATCCGCGAGCACCCGGTGAGCACCAACCGCTTCATCCCGGGGCCGGACTACGGGCACACGGCGACGGAGAAATATCTGAACTCCCGAAAACTCAGCATTTACGGGGGATCGAATGAAATTCAGCGCAACATCATCGCGAAAGCAGTTCTTGGTCTCTGACCACATCGTACGAGGCATCGGATGGATATCCAGTTGACGGAAGAACAGGAATTGCTCCGTTCCAGCATTCAACGGTTCCTGCGCGATCAGTACGATTTCGACGAGCGTCGGAAAATTGTTGCGACGGATGAAGGCTGGAGCCGCAAGCACTGGAGTTCCTTTGCCGAGCTGGGATTGTGCGCGGCGCCGTTTCAGGAAAGCTCCGGCGGTCTTGGGGGCGGATCGCTTGCGACCATGATCGTGATGCAGGAGTTCGGCCGCAGCTTGGTCGTCGAACCGTACTTCGAGACCGTTGTACTCGCTGGCGGCCTGATCGAAGACGCCGGCTCACCGGAGCAGCGTGACGCGCTCTTGCCTGACATCATGGATGGCAGCGCCATATGGACGCTGGCCTGGGCGGAAGGGAGATCGCGCTACGATTTTGGCAACGTCACGACGACAGCGCGACGCCAGGGGGATAATTTTGTCCTGAGCGGAACAAAGGCGGCGGTAATTGGTGCGCCATGGGCCGACAAGCTAATCGTCTCGGCTCGAACGTCCGGTGGGCCGCGCGATCGAGCTGGCGTAAGCCTGTTCGTCGTTGATCGCCATTCGGCCAATCTCCACCTGCAAAGCTTCAAAACGGTTGATGGCCGGCGCGCCGCCGAACTCACTCTGATGGACGTCCACGTTCCCGCCGACCAGTTGCTTGGTGCCGAAGGCGAAGGTGTCGTGGCGCTCGAAGCGTGCCGCGACCGTGCTATTGCCGCGCTCTGCTCGGAAGCCGTCGGCGCGATGTCGGTGCTGAATTCCGCGACGCTTGAATACAGCAAGGCGCGCAAGCAATTCGGGGTCGCCCTTGGCACGTTTCAGGTGTTGCAGCATCGGATGGTCGACATGTTCATTGCGCTCGAGGAGTCGATCTCGCTGACACAGCATTTGAACCTCAGCCTCGCGGCTCGGAAGCCGAATGGATCGAAGCTGGCCTCTGGTGCGAAGTCGAAAGTCGGCTACGCCGCGCGTTTCGTCGCGGAGCAGGCCGTGCAGTTGCATGGAGGCATGGGGATGAGCGACGAGTTGAACGTCGGCCACTACTTCAAGCGAATAAGCTCCATCAATATCCAGTTTGGCGATCCTGCCTATCATTTGATGCGATACGCGCAGCAAGGCTGAGTGTCTGTCCGAGACGACAATCCGACTGTCGTATCCAACCAAAGGTATAACAATGACTGAAGCTGTGATCGTCTCGACCGCCCGCACCCCGATCGGCAAGGCGTACAAGGGCGCGCTCAATCATACCGAGGGCGCCACCCTGTTGGGCCATGCGATTTCGTCGGCGCTGTCACGCGCCAAGATCGACGGCGCCGAAGTAGAGGATGTCGTGATGGGTTGCGCCATGCAACAGGGTACCACGGGCACCAATATCGCGCGGAAGGCGCTGCTACGCGCCGGACTTCCGGTGGGCGTGGCCGGAACGACGATCGATCGCCAATGCGCGTCCGGCCTTCAGGCAATTGCCTTGGCGGCGCGGTCCGTGATTTTCGATGGCGTGGAAGTTGCCATTGGCGGAGGTGGCGAATCCATCAGCCTGGTCCAGAACAACCAGATGAACAATTTTCACGCCGTCGATCCGGAACTGCTCGCGATGAAAGGAGACGCCTACATCGCGATGCTGGATACGGCCGAGATCGTGGCAAAGCGCTACGACATCTCGCGCGAACGTCAGGACGAGTACAGCCTTGAAAGCCAGCGCCGGACGGCCTCTGCGCAGCAGGGCGGCCGCTTCAACGACGAACTCGCACCGCTCAAGACAACGATGGCAGTCACTGACAAGGCGACCGGTGCCGTGTCATATCGGGAAGTGACGCTGTCGGCTGACGAGGGGCCGCGTCCCGATACCACCGCGGAGGCTCTCGCAGGCGTCAAGCCGGCCAAGGGGCCGGGCTTCACCATTACCGGTGGCAATGCCAGCCAGCTCTCCGACGGCGCAAGTGCCGCCGTCATCATGAGCGACAAGCTGGCGGCGCAGAGGGGACTAAAGCCGCTCGGGATTTTCCGCGGATTTGTCGCGGCAGGCTGCGAGCCGGACGAGATGGGCGTGGGGCCGGTCTACGCCGTGCCCCGGCTACTCAAGCGCCACGGACTCAAGATCGACGATATCGACCTCTGGGAATTGAACGAGGCTTTCGCGGTACAAGTGATCTATTGCCGCGACAAGCTCGGGATCGATCCGGAAAAGCTCAACGTCAATGGCGGCTCGATCGCGGTTGGCCATCCCTACGGCATGACTGGAGCGCGGCTGACCGGCCATGCCCTGATCGAGGGCCGTCGGCGCAAGGCGAAATATGCCGTCGTCACCATGTGCGTCGGTGGCGGCATGGGGGCCGCGGGACTTCTGGAAATCGTTCATTGAGAAAGAGCGCGACAGAAAAGCAGGAGCTCCTCGTGAAAACAGCAATCACTGAATTGTTCGGCATCGAACATCCCATCATCCAGGGCGGCATGCATTATGTGGGCTTTGCCGAAATGGCAGCGGCCGTGTCCAATGCTGGCGGCCTCGGTCTCATTACCGGATTGACGCAAAGAACGCCTGAACTGCTCGCAAAGGAAATAGCTCGCTGTCACGACATGACCGATAAGCCATTCGGGGTGAATCTGACCTTTCTGCCGACCTTCAGCGCACCTCCCTATCCGGAATACATTGCAGCCATCAGGGAAGGCGGCATCAGGATCGTCGAAACCGCAGGGCGTAGCCCCGAGCAATACATGCCGGCCTTGAAGGCGGCAGGCATCAAGGTCATCCACAAATGCACCTCGGTTCGTCACTCGCTGAAGGCTGAGCAGATCGGCTGCGACGCCGTCAGCGTCGACGGCTTCGAATGCGGCGGCCATCCCGGCGAAGACGACATGCCCAACATGATCCTGTTGCCGCGTGCAGCCGAGGAACTGAAGATCCCATTCGTGGCATCAGGCGGCATGGCAGATGCGCGCAGCCTGGTCGCGGCGTTGGCGATGGGGGCTGCCGGCATGAACATGGGCACCCGCTTTATCGCCACCAAGGAAGCGCCGGTACACCAGAACGTCAAGGATGCGCTGGTGAAGGCAACGGAGCTCGACACCCGTCTGGTCATGCGCGCGCTGCGCAATACCGAACGGGTATTGAACAACAAGGGCGTCGAACAGCTTCTTGAAATCGAGCGGGAAAAGGGGAAGCAGCTCAAGATCGAGGATATCCTCGAT
>DAIMKE010000192.1:6608-8422 GCA_036721875.1 Bradyrhizobium sp.
CAGGCGTCTATCCCAAGGTGATGATCGACGGCGATATGGACGCCGGCGCCTGGAGTTGCGGCATGGTCGCGGGCCTCATTCACGACATTCCGACGGTCAAGGAACTGATCGATCGAATCATGGCGGATGCCGAACGGATCATCCGTCAGCGCCTGACGGGCTTCCTCGACGATGCCGGGCAAAAGCCGGCTGCCGCTCGGGCGATCGCGTGAGCTTTCCGAGCGAAATATCACTGCCGGGGGAATTCATGGATATGACCGACTTCCACTATTACGAGCCTTCGAAGGGCCACGGACTCCGGCATAATCCCTTCAACGCGATTGTCGCGCCGCGTCCGATCGGCTGGATTTCATCGCGAAATGCGGCCGGTCAACTGAATCTCGCTCCATACAGCTTCTTCAACGCATTCCTCTACGACCCTCCGATAATCGGGTTCTCTTCAATTTCGTGGAAGGACACGGTCAAGAACGTCAGCGAGACCCGCGAATTCGTCTGGAATCTGGTCACGATGGATCTTGGCGAGCGCATGAACGTGACGGCGACGCCGCTCGATCACGGCGTGAGCGAGTTCGAGGCAGCAGGGCTGACGGCAATACCCGGGCGCCACGTCGCGGTGCCGCGGGTAGGCGAGAGCCGGGCCGCCATGGAATGCAAGGTCACCGCAGTCTCTCAGTTGACGAATGCGCGCGGTGAGAAGGTCGAAGGATGGTTCGTGCTCGGCGAGGTCGTCGCAGTATACATCGACAAGTCCTTGATCGAGGATGGTGTCTACAACACTGCACTTGCGCGTCCCATACTGCGCGCCGGCCGTGGTGGAGATTATCTCGAGGTCAGGACGGAGAACATGTTCGAGATGAAGCGCCCGCCAGGCAGCAGCAAGCCGGAGTTTCACGGCACCTAGAGCCTTTTCCGTTCCGATGGAATCGGGGCGGGGCTCTATCTTTTTGTTCTGACACGTTTTCTTCACGCGAACCGGTATCCACTTCGCTTGAAAACACTCTAATGGGGAGCAGGTGACCTCAGGCCCCACGCGTACAATCCAAGAGCAAGCAGTGAAAACGCGCTCAACACGACGCCGAGCGCGAACATTGCTTCATGCGACGCCGTGGCGGCAAGCCATACGCCGATTGCGGCGTTCATCATTTGCCAGAAGCCCAGCAACGCCGAGGCGGCGCCGGCCTTCTCCCCGAACGGAGAGAGCGCCCGCGCGGTGGCCAGGGGACTGACAACGCCCATGCCGAGGAGAAATACGCACATCGCGCCCAGAAACGGCAGGAAAGTCGGGCTGATCATCGAGATGAGCAGGATCGCAACGCTGCTGGCGGCCGTTGCCAACAGGCCTGCCCGGATCGGGCGATCGAGCCCGTAGCGTGGTGCCAGCTTCGTCGCCAGCATACCCGCGGCGAATACGATAAAGACGGTGCCGGCGAAGAAGAGGCCGAGCTGGATCGGTGTGAAGTGCATCGCTTCAATGAATAGTCGCGGTGCAGCCGAAAACATCGAGAACAAGCCGCCTATGATCAGGCTCGCGGTCGCAGCCGGGATAGCGAAGCGACGATCGACAAGCAGGCCGACATAGGTCCTGGCGATGGCGACCAGATTGAACGGAGTGCGGATCGAATTGTGGGTTTCGCCGAGGATGATGCCGTAAGCAATGGCGCCCGCTGCGGCAAAGGCCGCGACAAGAGCGAATTCGGAGCGCCAGCCAAAACTGTGATCGAGTGCGCCGCCAAGCAGCGGTGAGAATCCAGGGGCTGCAGACATTGCGATCATGATCAGCGCCATCGCGCGCGCCAGTGCCGGCCCACGGAACA
>DAIMKE010000193.1:0-8389 GCA_036721875.1 Bradyrhizobium sp.
TCTTGGCATCGTACAGCGCGTGGTCGGCAGCGGCGATCAGGCGGTCGGGGAATACGCCCATCTCGCGGGTCCATTGCGCGACGCCGATCGAGACCGCGATCGGAATGTCCGTTCCGACGCACTGTTCGGCGTCGGCACGACAGACTTCCAGCACGCGGCGGGCGATCATCGCGCCCTCGCGCAGCGTCGAAGACGGCAGCACGATGCAGAACTCGTCGCCGCCGGTCCGCGCCAGCATGTCGCCGGGCCGCAGGCGGGTCTGCGCCATCAAGGTGAAATGCTGCAGGCAGGCATCGCCCGCGGCATGGCCGTGGGTGTCGTTGATGGCCTTGAAGTCGTCGAGGTCGATCACCAGCAGCGCGAAGGGCTGGCCGCTCCGCTCCGAACGCGAGCACTCTTCCGTCAGCCGCTGCAACAGATGGCGACGGTTGCCGACGCCGGTGAGATCGTCGAGCAGCGCGAGATCGGCGACCTCGTTGCGAAGCCGGTCCATCGCCATCAGCAGGAAGCCGAAATTCAGCGCCATCGAAAGGAACACCAGCACCAGAATGACGACCGATTGCACCGGGGTGAAGTGCATGTAGGAGAATCCAACGCCCGCGGTCAGCGCGCCGAACAGGCGGGAGGCGAAAATGACGAGGATGAGAACGGTGACGATGCCGGCCAGCCGCGCACCGGGATTGATGCGGCCCTCATGCGGACCGAACAGCAATTTCAGGCTCAGGATCATCGGCAGCGCCTGCGCGACCGTAAACACGGTCATCCGCGCCGGGACGCTGTCGTAGACGAACATGAACCATGACAGGCCGGCGAAGCAGAAGCCCGTGATCAGAACGGTGTGGCGCCACGACGCCGGGCGGTTGAAGAATTTCTGAATCCCCATTGCGGCGAGGCAGATCGCCAGGATCAGCGCGGTGCCGGCAAACAGCAGCGGCACCAGCGAATCCGGGAAAGCCACGCGCAACATCGCAAACCCCGCGCCTGCTGAGGCGGCGAACGCCGAGCCGGTCCAGAACCGCGCAGCGTCGAACGACGGATAGCTGCGCATGACGTAGGCCCAGATCAGGCCCAGCGCGAGAAAGTTGATGATGAAAACCGTCCACAGCGTCGGAACGCTCAGCATTGCGAACCCGGAACGCGTGCGCCCCGTCCCCCTGTTGTCTGCGAGAATCGCTCAAGGCTCCCGCCTCGACGTTCCCTCGCGACAATCCCCGTTGTCTTGAGAGAGAAGGTGCATTCGCGCGCATTAACGGACTATCACCGACGCCGGGATAATCCGCACCGTGGTTTTGAAATGATGAAGAGCGCGCGCGTTCGGGCCACGTTAAGCATGACGCGCGCGATGTGCGATGGCGCAGATGAGCCCGCGTTTCGGTGAATAAGCCCGTCAAAATGCATAACAACTGTGGATAACGCGATGACAACGCCATGACGAGGCGCGGCATCGGCAGGCGAATCTGGTGGGATTGTGATCGAGGATGTTGCGAGGCTGGCCCTCCGCCAAGCATGCCTCGGTGTCGCGTTTCCATCCATTAAACCTTGAGAGGATACTATGGCTAAGAAAGCGAAGAAGGCGAAAAAGGCGAAGGCGAAGAAGGCCAAGAAAGCCAAGAAGAAGTGAATTTCGGCCCGGGTGGATCGCTCAGTTCCGCCCGGGCTTCCAACTCGCCGGATGAGCATTGAATGGCGGACCGCGGGTCCGCCTTTTCAGTTTTGGAGCGGGCTTACGGAGCGCGCGTTCATCGCTCCGCCAGCGCCAGTTTCGCGCCGAGCGCGGCGAAGCCCGCGGCAAAACTGCGCCGCAGCCAGGTCATCACCTTCGGCCGCGTGATGACGCGGTCGCGGACGGCGGCGGCGAACAGGCCGTAGAGCGCGAACACTGCAAACGTCATTGCCATGAAGACGCCGCTCAATTCGAGCATCCGCGCCAGCGGGCTCGGCTCGTCGGCCGCGATGAACTGCGGCAGGAACGAGAGGAAGAAGATCGACAGTTTCGGATTGAGGATATTGATCACGATCGCCGTAACGATGACGCTGCGGCTGGAGCGCGCGTCGGCTGCCGGACGCGTGTCGATCGCGAGCGCGCCGCTCTCGCGCAGCGCCTGCCAGGCCATGTAGAGCAGGTAGGCCACGCCGCACCATTTCAGCGCGGCAAATGCCAGCGCGCTCGTATGCAGCACCGCGGCGAGCCCGAGCATGGCGGCCAGCATTTGCGGCAGGATTCCGAGCGTGCAGCCGAAGGCCGCGGCAACGCTGGGCCTGGCACCGCGCGTCAGCGCCACCGCCAGCGTGTAGAGCACGCCGGTGCCGGGGGACGCGACGACGATCAGCGAGGTCAGAAGAAAGGAGAGCGTCATGCCCTGCCAATATCATGGCCGCAGCGGGCATGAAAGCACCGCGGCCATGGTACCGTCACGAGCGCCGGCGCGGCGCCTCGACATCTCCGTCGCTCCCGGGCTGATACGCCGCCCGTTCGGCCTCGCGGATCACGTCGAGCGCGGCCCAGGGCTTCGACCAGAATTTTGCGCCATCGGGCAGGTCTTCGCACAGCGGCCTGCCCGAGGTGACAATCACCCCCATGTCAGGATTGTGCTTCCTCGCGATATGCGCGAGCTCGACGCCGCTCATGTTGCCGGCGAGTTGCACGTCGGTCATCATCAGCGAGAGGCTGCCGCCGGCGCGTTCCAGGACAGCCTCCGCCGCCTCGGCACTTTCGCATTCGATGACGTCGACCTCGCTTTCCTCCAGCAGCAGGCAAAGCATTTCCCGCTGCATCGGATCGTCTTCGACAATGAGTGCGGTCGCGCGAAAGGGCTTTGATTGTCCCATTGAAAGTCTCCTTGGGGGTCGCGTCGGTTTGAGGACGTCGTCGTCTCTGTCGGGTAGCCAACGTTAAGCGCCGAAAGCGCTTTATGGTTCGGTTCCAATTTGCGAAAGTCGGGGAATCCGCCCGCCTCGTTTTCGACATCTCTCGACAACACCTGGAGCCGACCCATGACTGCGATATCCGGAAGTGCGGCCGCCGTGACCGGCGCCGCCAGCGGCATCGGCCGCGCACTCGCGCTCGAATTGTCCGCGCGCGGCTGCGACCTCGCGCTCGCCGATCGCGACGAGGCCGGGCTGCTCGAAGTCGCCGCCGAGATCGGTAAGGATTCCAGGCGCAAGGTCAGCACGCACCGCGTCGATGTCGGCGAACCCGCGCAGATCCAGGATTTTGCGAAGGCAGCCATCGCCGCGCATCCCGGCCTCAACATCGTCATCAACAATGCGGGCGTGGCCCTGCTCGGCGGCTTCAACGAGGTCGACCAGGCACAGATGGAGTGGCTGTTCCGCATCAATTTCTGGGGCGTGGTCCACGGCACGCGCGCCTTCCTGCCGCATCTTTCGCAGCAGCGCGCGGCGCATATCGTCAACTTGTCCTCGATCTTCGGCATCATCGCCCCGCCCGGCCAGACCGCCTATTGCGCGGCGAAATTCGCGGTGCGCGGCTTCTCCGAAAGCCTGCGGCATGAGCTTTCGATGGCGAACAGCCCGGTGAAACTGTCGGTGGTGCATCCCGGCGGCGTGCTGACCAATATCGTCCGCAACTCCCGTACCGGCACCGGCATCACCGACAATGCGCGCCGCGCGGAATCGATCGACCGTTTCGATGCCATCGCAAAGACAACGCCGCCCGCCGCAGCCCAACGCATCATCGCCGGTATCGAGAAGAACCAGCCGCGCATCCTGATCGGCAACGACGCGAAGTTCATGGACCTGCTGCAGCGGTTTCGCCCGGCGACGTACTGGGCGGTGCTGGCGAAGCGGATCGGGAAGACTGGGGAGAAGGGGAAGTGAGTTTGAGGTGACGCACAAACTATCATCCGTCGTCCCGGCGAACGCCGGGACCCATACGCCGCGGCGGTTATTGACTACACAAGGTATCTGACGCCTGCGCCGAACCGAAAGGCCGCGGCGTATGGGTCCCGGCTCAAGGCCGGGACGACGCGGAGACTGTTGCAAGGCTTCAACGTCCCACCAACTTGTCCGCAAAATACCCGATGGTCTTGCGATAGATCGTGGCCCTGTTCCACTCGCGCATCGCCTCGAAATTCGGCGTGCCCTCGCCATAGGGCGCGCCGCCCTTGAAGCCGCTCACATGCAGCAGGTTCGCGGTGGAGGCGAGCACGTCAGGCACGCTGTGGCGCAGGTCGACGTGGCCGTTGCCGTCGAAATCGACGCCGTATTTGATGTAGGACGATGGCAAAAATTGCGTCTGGCCGATCTCGCCGGCGAAGGCGCGGACCAGATCGCGCAACGGCAGGTCGCCGCGCTGCACGATCTTCAGCGCCGCCAGTAGTTCGCCCTGGAACAATTCGGTGCGGCGGCAGTCATGCGCCATGGTGGCAAGCGTTCGGATGACCGGCATCTTGCCGACGTCGCCCTTGCCAAAGTCCGACTCCAGCCCCCAGATCGCGACCACGATCTCCGGCGGCACGCCGAACTTCTTCTCGATCCGCGACAGCAGCGAACCGTGCCGCTGCAGCATCTGCCGTCCCATGTTGATCCGCCCGGGACCGACGCGGGTCGAGACATATTGTTCGAACGACTTGTTGAAGGTGCCGCGCTGGCGCCGATCGAACGCCAGCACCGCCGGATCCTGCGTCACGCCCGACAGCGCCTGGCTGATGACGCCTTGCGAAATCCCGGCCGCCGCCGCCTCCTGCGACATCGCCGCCACGAAGGTGTTGAAGTCGCCGCCGCAGCGGGCGGCGTAAGTGGGGGTGGAGAAGACGGCAGCGAAACAAATGGCCAGGCAAAACTTGCGCATGCGAATCCCTTGTGAGTTCTAGCACGATAATGCCATGGGAAAATGGCGCGCGAAACCTCGTCGTCCCTGCAAACGCAGGGACCCATAACCCCGGGCGCCAACTGTTAAAGCAAGGTCGTGAACCAGCCCGCCTTAACAACATCGGCCGCGGCGTATGGGTCCCTGCGTTCGCAGGGACGACGACCTGCTTGATGACAACTGTCGGACACAAATCGCGTTGGTAAGTTGCCCCCTACTCGCCGCCGTCGATCTGGCGGCCCATCAGCGCGATCGCCTTCTGATAGACGCCGGCGGCGTTCCAGGCCTGGATGGCTGCGAAATTCGGCTCGCCCGGCTGGTAGCCGGCGCCGGCGCGCCAGCCATGGGCTTTGAGGAAAGCTGCGGTCGAGTTCAGCGCATTGGCGGAATTTTCGAGGTTGCCGGTGCCATAGGCGAGGATCGCCTTTGGCATGAACTGCGTCTGACCGACTTCGCCATGCATGGAACCGCGCTGCGACGGCGAGAGCGCGCCACGGTCGATCAATTGCAGCGCCGCGTAGAGATGCTCGGTGAAATAGGCCGAGCGGCGGCAGTCATAGGCCAGCGTCGCGATCGAGGCGAGCATGTTCTGGTTGCCGCGCTGGGTGCCGAAGCCGGTCTCCATTCCCCAGATCGCGAGCAGCGGCCCCGGCGGCACGCCGTAGCGCTGCTGAATGGAGGAGAACAGCGCGGCCTGCGACGCCTTCAGGCTGCGCCCCTTCGCAACGATGGTCGAGGCACCGCGCTTGGCGAGAAACTGGTCGAGCGAGAGTTTGAAACTTCGCTGGCCACGATCTGCATTGATCGTCGCCTGTGCATAGTTCGTCGCCATCAGCGCCTGGATGGTCGATGCGCTGACGCCCTTGGCGCGCGCTTCGCCGGCGAATTCCTGCTTCCACGCAGCGTAGCCGGCGGCTGAGTTGCCGCATTGGGCGGCGTCTGCCTGGGAGCTCAAACCTGCGAACACCGCGACCGAAGCACCAAGGACAAATGCGAAGCGGAGCATGGGGAAGGACCATTCCTGAAAGAGCGTTGCAAGCAAACAGGGATCTCTAGCACGTCGCCGGCCGCGCTTCGAGGGCAGCAATGCGCATCCGGCAGAGCCGTCCGGCTCGTCCGATCTCGAAAACGGCCATGATTGCGGCTAATTTGAACCGGGTGATCTCCCGCTGCGACCTTTATCCAGGTTAAGTTCCCTCCCCTTCGTCGTTTCCCGAAATGAATGGATTTCCCCATGACTTCACCGCCCAGCCTGTTCAGGCCGATCCTGCTGCTGCTTGCCCTGTCGCTTGGCGCGGCGACGAACGCCACCGCGCAGACGCGCGATGTCGTGGGCGGCAAGGATTATCCCGGCATCGGCCGTTTCGTCGGCAGCAGCATCACGGGCTACCAGGTGAAGGATTTTGACGCGGCGCGGATGCAGGGGGCGGCCTTCAAGGACGGCCAGCCGACCGACGCGCGGCGGCTGGAGGGGCGCATCACGCGGATCGCCTATCGCACCAATCCCGGCCCCTCGATCCTGGAGGTGTCGCGCAATTTCGAGAACCATCTGACGAAGGCCGGGTTCGAGACGCTGCTTTCTTGCGACGCCGACGCCTGCGGCGGCATTCCATTCGCGGAAGCGATCGACGCGCTGCCGATTCCGCAGATGTGGGTGGACGGTTTCAACTACCACTATTTCGCGGGGCGCAAGGTGGTTGGCGGACGCGAGACCTATGCCAGCGTCATCGTCAGCGAGAACAACCGCGATATCTATGCACAGCTCGTCATCGCCGAAGTCGCCGCGATGGAAAACAAGATGGTGGATGCGGCTGTCATGGCCAAGGGCCTGCGCGAGACCGGCCGCATCGCGCTCTACGGTATCTATTTCGATACCGACCGGACCGAGGTGAAGCCCGAAAGCCGCCCCACCCTCGAGCAGATCGCAAAACTTTTGGCCGCCCAGGTCTCGCTCAGCGTCTACATCGTCGGCCATACCGACAACCAGGGGCCCTACGCCTACAATCTCGATTTGTCGCGACGCCGCGCCGAGGCGATCGCCGCCGAACTGGTGAAGAACTACGGCATCAGCGCGCCGCGGCTGCGCACCGCGGGTGTCGGCCTGCTGGCGCCGGTCGGCCCCAACACCACCGATGCCGGCCGCGCGCTGAACCAGCGGGTGGAACTGGTGGCGCCGTAAGCACGGCGCACGCCGGCGGCGCTGCGCGCACCAGCCGGCTTCAAACGATCCCGTGAATGCGGTAAGATCGATTCAAACGCGAACACAGGCGCGCCGATGACGAAGCACGAACCAGGCGATCAAGCGCCGCGGGCCAGCGGCTTCAAGCTGCTGCGCGTGCCGCTGTTCCGGCTGCTCGCGATCAATCTGGCGGCGGGCATTGCGGTGGCCGTCCTGCTGGTCGGCGGCCTGCTGCTGCTCAATCCCTCTGGCTTGAGGCATCTGATCTTCGCCGACTCCTCGCCCGGCACCGCGCTCGGGCTGTTGCTGTTCGGCTTCGTCATCACCTTTGGTTCAACCGCGATGGGCACCGCCATCATGACGATCGGCCGTGTCGCCGATGATGACAGACGGCGCGGCCCGCCGGCGCCGGTGGCGCAGCCGGCACGCGCGATGGTACAAGCCAGGCTGCCCCGCTGATTGCCTCCCCGCTGATCATCGCGGAACCCGCGCCTCGCGCATTCGATTGATCCGCGTCAATACCCTCCCTCCCCGGCATTCCTAGGATCGAGCCAAAAGGGAGGCCTCGATGATCGGAATTACGCTCACGACCGACCAGATCCGCAGCGCGCCCGCCGAGGTTCGCCGCTGGATCGAACATGAAGTCATCGCCTCGCTCGGGCTCGCAGCCGATGCGCCGGCGGCGGCGGAACACCCGCAAGCGGCGCACCTGCACGCCTGCACGGCGGAAGACGCCGCCGCTGTCCTGGCGGACATCAAGGGGCTGATGCCCGCGTTCAACGTGTTCTTCGAATTCGCGCGGCCGGGCATTTCATACGGACAGCCGCCGGTGATGGCGTTCCGCCTGATCGATATCCTCTATCACACCCGCCTGCAGGACATCGGCCAGGTGATCGAATGCCTCGAAGCGATCAACGAGGCGCTGGCCCGCGTGCGCCACGATCCCACCGCGAAATTCTGCGGCTTCGACAATCAGGGGCATTGCCTGATCAGGCCGGAGACGCAGCAGAGCGTGGCAGCACTCTGGCAGAGCATTCTGGCGGCGCAGCCGAAGGGCCGTGGCGATAAGGGCGCGATGTCGGCGGCCCAAGAAGCGGTAGCGGCGCACGACTGAACGTTCAGTCCGCAGGCAGTCGCAGGCAGAGCATTGCGCTGGCCAGCGCTGAAATTCCCAATAGCACGAGCACGCCGGAAAATCCGGCCAGCGCGAATACGATTCCGCCAAAGGTCACGCCGACGGTGCCGCCGAGAAAACTGCACGAATTGAGCATTCCCGAGCCTTTGCCCGCCTGCATCTGCGGCAATGTCGCGAGCCCGAGCCGCGGCGCGGAAGCGTAGATCAGCGCAATTCCCGCGCCGGCGACAAACAGGCCGGGCAGCAG
>DAIMKE010000194.1:0-8386 GCA_036721875.1 Bradyrhizobium sp.
CGATCGGCTGATGAACCACATCCCGGCCGACGTTGGCACCAAGCATTATGACCGGCATCAATACCTGGACGAGAAGCGGGCCGCGCTGGTGGCCTGGGATGCGAGCCTCGCAGCAATTTTGTCAGGCGGTATGCGATGAAAGAACGTGGAGCGGACGCCCTGGCGCGGGCTGATTGCAAGGGAATAGCAGAATATCTCCGATGGACGAGCAACGAGCCGGACTATCACTTCCTGATGGGATTGGCGCGGCTACTCGATCCGCAGTGCAAGTCAGAAGAATTCCAGCTAGTCGCACAACGGCGCTCGGCCGGCACGCCATCGAAGGATTTAGAACGAGCTTGGGTGGTGGCGCGGGTGAAAGAAAAGCTCGCTGAGGGCAAGGCCTCGAAAAAGAAGGTCTACGGCGACGTGGGCGACGAGGCCGGACTTAGTGCGAGCCGCGTTGCAGAGATTTGCCGTAATAGCAAAAACACGAACAAATAGTTTTTTGTTCGTGGCGGACTGTTTCCCGATGGGAGCAAAACCGCTGTAGTTAGATTCCCGTTCGAAGCTGTCCGCACAAGTCTCGCGGCTAACCAACGGGAATAAATCAATGACTGACAAACTTGCTTTCTCTCCGGACGAGGCGGCGTTTCGTGCTGGCGTCGGCCGCACTCTCATCTTTGCAGAAATCAAAGAGGGCCGGCTGGTCGCCCACAAGGCGGGAGCGCGGACGCTCATCACGGCTGAAGCGCTGATGGAATGGATCAAGTCCCTTCCGGTTCGTTCCCCCGTCGCAGCCTAACCCCCAAACGAAAACCCGGCGGCGCGATCCATCTTGGACGGATCGGAAATCGCGCGCACCGGGCTAGGAGACAACATGCATATACATACTGACGACTCGCCGCGCAACGGTCGCGTGATCTATCTCGACGAGACCGCCGGGCAATTAATCGAGTATCAGACGACGCCTGACGCCCGGCGATATCTTCTCAACCGTGACGGCCTTGTGATCGGCTGGGACCGTGTTGCCAGTCGGCCGCGCGGTGACGGATGGGAATTAGCCGTTCGCACCCCGGACCATCGCACAATCTGGACGCGGGCCTCGTATCTGCCGCGCCAAGAATTGGCGGTGGCGTAATGAACGTGACCGCAATCAAGGTGGAGCTTCCGAGCGGCAACGCAAGGGACTATCACGGCCGCGATGCCTGGACGCTGGATAAGCTTCTGGATGCCGGCGAGAACGGTCTAACCACGATCGATCACCCGGCGCCGCGCTGGAGCCACTATGTGTTCAGACTGCGGAAATCCGGGCTTGTGATCGAGACGGCCGAGGAGCGGCACAAGGGGCCGTATCCTGGCAGGCATGGCCGCTACATCCTGCGAACGCCGCTCAAGGTCATCGAGAGGTGCGCAGCATGAAGCACATCACACCCAAGCAGCTGGAGCTAACCGCCGGCATGTCCCGAGAGGATCTGTTGAAGGCTACCGCGCCTGAAATCGATTTCGAGGGCCCGGCATTTACGGAAAGCCTCAAGGTGATTGACCAGATCGAGAAGGCAGAAGCGGCCCACGTAGTACTTGGCATGGGTGACAAGGTGGCGGCTTCACGGGCGGCTGTGTCGTCAATCGTGGAGAATGAATTCATCGATGAGGATGATTTCGACTGGAACAAAGACGATGCCGTGATCCTGCAAGAGCAGCGGGCAACCTTGTTCGCGCGTCTGCGAACGGCATGACGTTCGGGCTCGCTGACAAGGCAGCCGGCGGGATGGATTATTTGACGGGCTCCGCTTCCTCCTATGACGAAGGCGTGAAAGCGCAGCGGGCGCGTACGGACGCACTACCGGCCGCACAGAGGATTACGGGGGAAGTGGCGGGCGGGTTGGCAGGCGGCGTGGGACTGGCGAAATCCGGTCTCACGCTTGCCGGCCGACTTGGTCCCGCGCTGTTCCGTCGAGTGCTCGGATACGGTGCGGAAGGCGCTGCCTATGGTGCGGCTCACGGCGCGGGCAACACGTACAGCGACGACGCGAGCGACTACGCGGCCAATGCGGGCAAGGGCGCTCTGATTGGTGGCGGCATCGGCGGGGCGCTCCCCATCCTCGGCAAGGGCGCCAGCACGGCTTACCGCGGCGCGCAGGCGTTCGTAGGGCCTCGGGTAGAGGGAACGAGCGCAGGCGCATCAGCGATGCTTAGAGCGGCTGCACAAGCCGACGAGCAAGGCATCCGACAGATTGCGAACATGCCCGACGCAATGCTTGTGGACGCTGGTCCGGCAATGCTCGGGCTCGGGCAGGGTGCGGGGACGGGCACGGGCACAGGCCGCACGGCGCTTGTGAATGCGCTCAAGGGCCGGGACGCTTCCACGGTATCCAGGATCAACAGGGACGTTGACGACGCAATCGGACCGGCGCCGCGGCCTTCGATGATCGAGGCGGATATTGCGCAGAACGTGGAGAACGTCAGGCCGCAGTACAACGGCCCCTTCGATCAGTCGCGCCCGGTGGACACTACGACTATCGCGGCCGAACTGGAGGAAATGACGCAAACCCTTCGCGGGCCGGCACAGGATGCAGTGAAGAAGGTTCGCAAGTTCCTGGACGTGCCGGGATCGAAGGATATCGACCCGAAGAACGCCCCGGGATTGAAGCCTCTCGACACAAATCCGCAATCGCTATTTCAGGTACGGCAGGCGATCGACGGCATGATGGAGGGCGAAACCAACACCAAGGTGATTTCGCAGCTAACCGGCGTTCGCAAGATGGTGGACGAGGAACTGGCGCGTGCCGTGCCTGGCATCAAGAAAGTAGACGCGCGGCATGCCGAGCTGATGCGCCAGCAGGAAGGGCTACAGCGCGGCTCAAGCGTGTTCGATAACGGGAAGACAGCAACGCGCCCGGCGGATCTGGCTGCGGAGTTGCGTGCCAGTGCATTGCCTCAAGGCGAGATGGTTGGGCCGTCTGCGGCGCCGGCTCGAGTTCGGCAGGGCGCCCGGGCTGAGATTGATCGCTTGGTGGGCACCAACGCCAATGACCTGAATGTGCTGGAGCGCAAGCTTGGCACGCCGCAGGATTGGAACAGCCAGAAGTTCGCTGAGATTTTCGGCGAAGGTCCGCACACCAAGGTCATGGAAAGCCTCGCGAATAACCGTCGCTTTCGGCAGACATATCAGGACATCGTCCAGAACAGTCAAACCGCGCAGCGCACGGCATCAGCGAAGGCCATGGAGGGCTCTGAGGGCGGCAACGTTCGCGGCGATACCACCATGACCGGGTTGGGCTTGCGGGCACTGAATGCGGTCGCCAGAGCCATTGCAGGCGCGTCGTCATCCAGCACGAAAAACGAAATCGGTTTGATCCTGGCGAAGGAAGGTCCGGACGTGCAGCGCATTGCGAGGCAGTTGTTGCGGTCGGCGGAGAAGACCGGGGCCAACTCGCGGGCGATCAATCGTGTTCTGAGTTCGCCGCATTGGATCGGAGGCGGGACTGCCGCCAATCATAGATGAGGGCAATGATCAGACATGCGGGGATCCAGATACCCATTGCGAGATACACGTTGTTGTCGAACAGGATGATCCACTGGCGGACTAGCCAAGCCGTGAACAGGCCGAGCGCGACGATACAAGCGAAGCGGATCAAATCACCCATAGCCGAGAATTACCACGGGAACGGAAAATGAGCGAAGCACAAACTGAGACCGCTAACGATAGCGTGATGGGGCCGACCTTCACGGCCGATGCGCCGTCGGCGGATGACAAGGCGCTGCAGGCGATCTGGGATAAGCACAACGGCCCGGAAGCCATTCTAAAGAATCCAGAAATGCCGCCCGTGCCCAAGGGGGAAGACGAGGGCAAGGCGGCCTGGGAATGGATCCACATGCCGAAAAAGGACCGGATTGAATCGGCTGCGGTCTACCGGGAATTTGCCGACCTGAAGAAACAGGCCGAGGCCCTGGGCATGAAGACGGAAAGCGCGGCAGATATCAAGGCCGTGCAGGACATGCTTGCCGGCAAGGATCAGAAGCCGGCGCCGATCGACCGTGACACACAAGCCAGCCTGGACACGTTCAAGACGGTTGTCCCGTTCGCCAAGGATCACAAGGAGGCGTCCCAATTTCTTAATGGCTGGGCTGAAGCCATTGCGCGCGATCCGGACAAGGGATGGAGCGAACTCCTGAAGGCGCAGGGCATGGGTCACCTGTTGCGGGATAGTTTGGGATCGCAAGTTGCGACGCCAGAACCCCCGGTCGCGCCGTATCTCGAAACCTGGGCCAAGGGCAGCGGCGCCACCAAAGCGGACATGGCTGCGATGGCGGACATCATGAGCGCACCGTCATGGCGTGAGATTGCCGGCGAGAGCGACAAGTCTGCGCTCGATCGTGCCTACAAGGCGATGAAGCGGCAGAGCAAGCACGGGCGCATGAACGCGCAGATGGACGCAGAGCTGCGGGCAACCGCCGCCGACATCTACAGGGATTGATCCATGACGGGATTGTTTGCACTCGGAGAGCGACGCCTGAATCCGCCGGCATGGCTGGTGAAAATCAACGCCGTGATGAAGGGCACGCTGGACGCGCAGGAGGAACTGGACGGTGCGCGGGGTGAGGATGCCAAGCGCCTGGCACAACAGAAGCTGACGCGGTTCACTGCATCCGGAGCAGCCATCACTGCAACAAATTCGTTTGATCTTGGTGGGAACTCGAACGTCACAATCACAGCGCCATCAGTTGGCGTTGTCGGCGTGATCGGCGGCTGAGCTGACCGGCTTCCGCTCCGCCAACGTCGCCAACTACATCATCTTCGCGGGGGTGTGAGGCTTGCTTGGACCAAGATGGGGACGAGAGCGACCCCGCCCCCATCAAGGTTCAGGTCAAGAGATAGACAAATAGCGCGACGGCTCGAAGGCAGGCGGCTACGTCTATTCTTACAGAACACCGGATGGTGAAACGCTTGCGCATTTCGATGTCCTCCGGGTAGCAGCGCGCCGCTTACCCAAAAGGTTTGCGGTGTAGCTCCCATCGAACGAATAAGCCGTCGTTCACGGGTGCATCGGCCCGTCATTGACGTTCTAGAACCGTCTCAGACAGCCCCATGTCGCCCCCGAGGATTCGTCGCCAGCACGTTTGAAGCGCCGGCGTCCGAGGTCAGGGCATGGGCTGCGGCTTGTCCGTTCGAATGGCTGCGTTGCGATGGCGCAGTTCCGTCAGGGGCCACAGTGAAGCGATGATGGGCCGACGTGCTACTCAGAGTCGAGTCCAAAGGCGAAGCTCATAAACTAGCCGTAGCCTTTCTTGGACCTCGACAAGCCGCCGCTTGTCATTGATGGTCAGGAACCGTTCGTCGCGCTTGCCAACAACGATCCGCCAGCCGTGTTTATCATCAGGAACCACAGCCAGAACCATGCGGGCACGGCGGCTTCCAGGATCATACATTTCCTCAGAAATGAGCCAGCTCAAATCGACGCTGGAAATGCGCTTCTTAGCCATTCGCCCCAGCGTTATTTCCCCTTCGCCCGTAGCCCCAGCTCTACCCGGAGATTGATTACTGACGAGTTCTCGATAATGGCGAAGAATGATGATGGGCAATCATCCATCGACCGTCGCGCTTGACCACGACCATCGTGAAACGTGATGGTCTGGGCGTATCGCCCTCCGCAGCGCGCGCGAACGTATAAAAGCCGGTCCCGACGATTTCGGTGTCGCTGAGTACGATGGTCCGCCT
This sequence comes from Bradyrhizobium sp., assembly GCA_036721875.1. GTDB lineage: Bacteria > Pseudomonadota > Alphaproteobacteria > Rhizobiales > Xanthobacteraceae > Bradyrhizobium. The sequence goes on from DAIMKE010000194.1 coordinate 5,702, forward strand.
TTCGATGAGCGTGTTTTTGCGTCCGCTTCCTGGCAGATCCTGAAAGTATCGTCTTATCGCTTCGCGCCCTTCCGACATGATCGGGCTCGTTGTACCGAGGAGTATCGCGTCCGGGGCATAAAGATTAACCAAGGCATCACGATCATTTGCCGTGTAAGTCGTCGACCACTGATCGATTACGGCATTTGCGTCCTCGGCTGGTCCAGCAATTGCCGATGCCACAGACAAAACGAACGTAAAGCTCAGACATAACAGGTGATTGCGCAATGCGAGCTCCCTACTGCTTTACTCGTAACCCTAGCTCTACAAGCCGGCGGATGGCCTCGCGCGCGGCTTCTTCAAGGGGACTAGCCCCATCTCGCGGACCTTAGCTTTCACGGATTCCACTCGCCTGCCAAGGAACCTAGCAATATCTGCCGCGCTGGCTTTTTGCCTCACCATCATTTTGAGCTGAATGAGCTCGGCTTGAGCCCACGGCCTCGTCACTTCTTCGCTTTCAGGCCGATCTCGACCAGCCGGCGGATGGCTTCGGGACGCCCGGGCAGGTCGTCTTGATTCCGGCGCCAGTCATCTATGCCTTTCAGCGCTGGCGTCGTCAGTCGCACGTTGACGGCCTCGGACTCCACCGGCGGTCGCCCTCTGGGTTTATTAGCGCTATTTATTGTTGACTTCATGATTTGATGATGCCATAAAATAGCGAGCCAGGCAAGTGCGGGAACACTTTGCCTAGCTCTAACCCAAGCCAAGGAGTGACTCATGGCTCAAGCTACCATTGATAATACCACGACCGGCTGCAGCGTCATCCAATTTGCCGCACATCGAAAGCCGGCCGAGAGGCCGCGGATCGGGGCCCTGGCTGCCTTCCGCGAAGTGCAGCGTGCCCAAGATGAAGCCAAGCTGGCGGAGCTGACCACCTTCCCGCAGGGGATGACCATCACGAAGCGGAATCTGCGTTTGCGGCTGGAACGCAAGAAGGCTTGGCGGGAGGCTAATCGGCTGACCAGGTGGTGGCGGGCTCGCCTGGATTGGCAAATTGCTCTGGAGCTTGGTCAGATGTACGGGACTGGGGATGCCGTGACTTATGCCAGCGCCGTTCATGGGGAGCGCTTCGTTCTGGTGGATCTGTGGCGTGCTGCGATTGTCACGCAGATCCTGACCCCGGCACCGGATCTTGGCGCGGTGGCATGGAAGCGCACGGCACTCAAGCGGGGAGACCACCACTACGTTGCCATCGCACCCGAGGCGTTGCACAAGGCGATTGCCGAGGACGAGCAATGGCTGAAGGACCACCCGACCCGCCGCGCCGGTGCAGCATGATGGACACCAACGCGATTGATCTGGCCCTCCACGAGATCGAGCAGATGGTTTCGGTGGCGATCGACGCCGCGGGAAACCTGAACGGTAGCGACGATGGAATATCCCAGATGCCCTACGCGAAGCACAACTTGCTCGATTTCAGTTTGTTCGACATCGAGAAAAGGCTGAAGGCGCTTCGGGCCGGCTTAAGATAGGCGCCGCTGGAAAACGTAAGGGCCCGCCGGTTCACGCTGGCGGCCTCGACCAAAGCGTTAACTTCCCGCGATTAGAATCGGATCAATCGCGGGCGACCTCCACGCGATGAGTAATGCGTAAAGGCCGTCGTTGTCCCCCAGCGGCGGCTTTTTCGTGCCCGCCGGTTCACGCTGGCGGGCCTCTTTCGTTCTAGCCCCTACGTATTACTACTGATTGCGTAATTCACGGTTGGCAACCTAGAGAGATCAATCCGGAAACAAAGCGGCAACCGCTGGCTATCGGGCGCTCAATTGCCGCCAACCTGCTGAACTTGCGCCAGTCCCCATCGCGGCCTTCTCGAACAGCGGCCTGACATCTGCGCCGCGGCGACCGCAGGCGTTGCACGAGAAAAGGCCTCGGCCGGGGGAGCAGCCGAGGCCCTTGATGTTTTCCCTTTTTGAGACCTGCTTACTGACAGGCCGTCGCAGGAACGCGGTTAGCTGCCCTCGGTTCCTCGCACAGACCTCGCAAATTCCTTTGCTCTCGCTCGCGCAGGCGAGGAAGGCGATGCTGTGCGAGATCGGTGGGTGCTGTAGTGCGTCACCGTCAAGAAGCCGTGCGAACGAACGTTCCTGAGCGGTGAGAACTGGCATATTGTCACAATTGCTGTAAAAGTCATCAGCCCTGCATGTACGCGATTCCAGATTGTGCCCCCGGTGTGCCCCCGCACGCCGCTCTGGGGCATTTTTTGTTCCCTAACTTGTTGTCACGGTTGATAAAGTTCCCTTCTCGCGGAATTGACTTGAAGTCACTCAATTGGCTGGCGTACCTGTTCGCGGGCTTGGAACCTTAAAAAGGTTCATCGGCGGAAACGGGGCGGGAGGTCGCGTCAGAACATGGATGACTACGTGCGCGCCCTGGCCGATTTCGTGCGCGACCATCAGGCCTGGGCCGCTCCGATCGTGTTCGTGCTGGCGTTCTGCGAATCGCTCGCCTTCATCTCGCTGCTGGTACCTGCCTGGGGCGCGCTGGTCGCCATCGGCGCGCTGGTCGGCGTCAGCGGCATCAATTTCTGGCCGGTCTGGCTGGCCGGCGGCCTCGGCGCGGCGCTGGGCGATTGGGTCTCGTACTGGTTCGGCTACAAATTCAAGGAACACGTCGCCGAGATGTGGCCGCTGTCGCGCTATCCGGAGA
>DAIMKE010000195.1:0-8385 GCA_036721875.1 Bradyrhizobium sp.
GCCGGCAAGCCACACCGCCGAATTGACCTTCATCCTGCCGCCGGATTTTTCAGGCGGCGGCGTCGGCAACGTGCCCGGCATCCTGATGAAGTCCAACGAGCAGGCGCGCGGCACGCCGCTGGCGGGGCTGGCGGTGAAGGTCACCGACGGCTTCTTCCTGGTCGGCCTCTCCAACGTCGATTCCGATCGCGCCCGCAACCTGCAGCTCCTGAAGGAGCGTTCCTGGTTCGACGTGCCGCTGGTCTACGTCAACCAGCGCCGCGCCATCATCGCGATCGAAAAGGGCGCCCCCGGCGAGCGCGCCTTCAACGAGGCGTTTGCGGCGTGGGGCGAATAGGGGCGTTTTTGACGTTCTGATTTCGCCCTGTTGGAGCCTTTTCGGTTCTGATTGAATCAGAACCGGGCTCTATTTCCTTCTCTTGACGCGTTTTCTTTACGCGAACCGGTATCCATTTCGCTTGGAAACGCTATCGTCCGCCCCGAGCGCCGTTCTCCGAGACGTCCCCGTGCTATCTCCCGGGTCCCACCCCAAATGGGTGAGATGCCGCCCGGGTTCCGCTTACTCCGTACTAATGCGGTAAAATCTGCGCCGGGTTGCAACCCCCGGTTAGGGAAGTCGCCGTAGGATTAGGCGTTAATTTGCGGGACGCGCTCGACACCATTTTTTTCGATCAAACGACAACGCGGGATCAGTTTTCGAAACTGGTGTTCAATGCTTGTTCATTTCCTGACTGATGAGCCGACCAAGATTCCAGCCATCCGCGCGATCCTGGGGCCGGAACACGATATAGCGCCCCAGGTGCTGGGGACGGTCAGCACCTCCGCCATCTCGGACGGCGTGCTGATGATCGACGCCGACCTGCGCAAGCCCGCGCCCGTCGAGCAGCTCAAGATCGTGCTCGGCGATCTGCGCGACGTCTCCGAAAAGCTGTTCGTCGTCCAGAAACACCTCCACCATGTGGTTTCGCAGGCGTTTGCGCTCGGCGCGACCGGCGTGGTTTCGCGCCCGAAGGAAATCGTTACCAAACTGGCGGAGATCGAAGTCGCGCAAAAGGCGGCGCAGGCGGCGGCGCAAGCCGGTTCGGCCAAAGCCTCGCCCGAGATGACGCACAGCGCGGCGGTGTTCGGGTCCATGTTCACGGCGATCCGGGACGGCAGGCCGTTCAAGCTGGCGGATGCCGAAGCCGCCACGTCGGAGATCATCAACGGCATCGAAAGAAACGGATTGAGCCCGTGGCTCAACGACGTGCGCCGCTATCATGAAGGAACCTTCCAGCACTGCCTGCTGGTAACGGGCATCGCGGTCGGCTTCGCCATGGCCATCAAGTTCTCTGCCGCCGACATCAAGCGGCTCGGCCTGGCGGCAACCCTGCATGATATCGGCAAGGCGCATATCCCCTTGCACATTCTCGACAAGCCCGGACGGCTCGATCCGGACGAAGAAAAAGTCATGAGAACCCATCCGGTGATCGGATACGACATCCTGAAAGCCCAGCCGGAGTTCAGCGAAGAAATCCTGGATGGCGTGCGGCACCACCACGAATATCTGGACGGTACCGGCTATCCCGATGGGCTGACGGCGCCGCAGATCACCGACCTGGTGCGGTTGCTGACGATATCCGACATCTACGCCGCGCTGATCGAGGCGAGGCCGTACCGGGCGTCGATGCCGGGGCCGGCCGCCTACAAGATTCTCGAGGGCATGGAAGGAAAGCTGGAGGGATCGCTCGTGAGGGCGTTCCGGAAAGTCGCCTTGGCGGCATGAGGCCTGGCGGCATGAGAAAAGTTACGAAATTGAGGTAATGCTGGCGTTCCTGACCGCGTCGCGGGTCACTTTCAGCCGCCGTGAGCCGGACGTTCCGATGGAGCCCAACTAGCCATGCCTGCCGTATCGCCGGACCTGCGCGGAGAGTTGAACGGCGCCGAAAGGGAAGGGCCCGAGCACGATGCCAAGATTCTGGGGCAGGTGACGAGCCTGTTCCTGTCGAACGTCGATCATCTCACCGATTCCCAGATCGCCGCCGTCGACGGCGTCCTTGCTCAATTGATCGGGCGGGTCGAGGCTGCAACGGTGGTCCATCTCAGCGAATCCCTGTCCGCGCTGGACCGCGCGCCGCGCCAGACCGTTCGCTCGCTGGCATTTCACGACGACCCGCTGGTGGCCGTGCCGGTGCTGAGGAACTCGACCTGTCTGTCAGACCAGGACCTGCTCGAAATCGCCAAAGGCCGCAGCCAGCAGCACCTGCTGGCGATCTCGGACCGAAAGGCGCTCAACGAGGCGCTGACGGACGCGTTGATGCGGTTCGGCGACGTCAACGTTTCCAACGCGCTCGCGCGCAACGCGGGGGCGAAATTCTCCGAGTGCGGCTACGCCACGCTGGTGGGCCGCGCCGAGCGCGACGAAAGCCTCGCCGAAAAGCTCGGCCTTCGGCTGGACCTTCCCGGCAATCTGCTGCGCGAATTGCTCGGCAAGGTCGCCGACGTGGTTCTGGCGCGCTTCCTCACGGCGCCGCGACCCGTCGTGCACGGCAAGCCGTTGCCGGCTGCGGCGGCAGCCGGGCCGAACGTGGCCAAGCAAAAACCTGTCGACTACACCCAGGCGCAAAGCGAGTGCGTCGTACTCAATCGCACCGGCAAGCTCGGCGATTCCACGGTGAACCGGTTCGCGGTGCGCGGCGAATACGACTATGTGGTGGCCGCGCTGGCGCTGAAGGCCGACGTCAAGGTCGAGGCCATTGCGCCCTTGCTCGATGCCGACCGGATGTATGGACTGGTCGTCGCGTGCAAGGCGGCGCGGGTGAGTTGGTCGACCACGACGATGATCGTGCGCAATCGGCCCAATTGCCCACCGGCCACACAACGCGAACTCGACCAGTGCGTGGCGATCTACGAATCGCTGCTGCTGTCGGTCGCGCAATGGACGATCCGCTTCGGTTCGGATCGAATTCTCGCAAAGAAGAGCGAGCGGCCGGCAAACGCGCCGGCGTGAAGCTGAACGCGCCGGATTGACGCACGCCTTGCTCTGTAGGGCGCTCCCCGATCGCCGTCGGCTCGGACAGTTGCGGATGCGACATCTGCCGCGCCGCGGCAATACGACCGAACGCAGGGTGGCGCGCTTTGACCGTGAGCCAGCGGGATTTGAGCAAGCGCATCGGCAGGGTGCGGATTTGAAACCCGAGTCGGATCTGGTTACAACAACGGGACTTCCAATCGGATGGAGAGTTTGGTTTCCTGATGCATCGGCTCATCCAGAGGTTGCCATGAAACGCTATCTGATCTTCGCCGTCATCTGCCCGTTCATTGGCGGCCTTCTGATGCTGTTCGCGGCCACGGTGGCGTCGGGATATTGGACGGATACCAACTGGTCCGAGATCGGCAAATTCCTCGGCGCCTTCTTCAAGACACTGCAGTACAGCTATCTGTTCGGCATCGTGCCGTCGCTGATGATTGCTGCGATCGACGATATTCTCTGGCACGTCAGGCGCATTGGCCCCGGGCTGCGGGTGCTGATCGTCGGCGTTATCGGCTTCGCCACATCCGCATTACTTTACGGTTCGCGCGGGCCGGATACCGGCGTGCTGCAGTTTCTCCTGTACGGCCTGGTCGGCATGGTCCCCACCATGATCTCGTCCTTGCTGGCGCAAAAATATGGCGACACCCTGGAGCCGGTGCGCTCGACTTGAAGGTCGGCCTGCGGCCCTCGGTCCTTGCCGGGATTCGCCGGCTTCGCCTCGGCGGGAACCGGCAGGCGTTCGGCGATCGTCAGGAATTACCTGACCTTGGCGCCCGATATGACGCTTGGCAGACTAATGTCAGGCTGGTCCGATCGGGAGTTGCAACATAAGGGAAATCGCAGCGTTGTCAGTCTTCGGCGGCAAGGAAAATATGCGCACCACTGGGATCGCGAACTTGGGTAACAGACTGTTCGCGCGTTCCGGTCGCAGCAAGGATGCCGTCTGGCCGTTCACCGCACTTGTTCTCACCGCTGCCATTCCGGTGCTGCTGCTCGGCGGCTGGATGGCCTATATCACCGCCGACCAGGAGCGAAGCTATGCCCGCAAGGATGCCACCGAAGCGCTGACGCAAGTCGCGCACCGCATCGAGGGCGAGATCTCTCGCGAACTGCAGATTGCCGAAACGCTCGCCAGTTCGGCGGCGCTGGATCAGGGGAATCTGGGCGACTTCTATCGCGAGGCAACCCGAATAGTCGCTGCCCGCCCGCTATGGGAGACAGCGGCACTGACCAAGCCGGATCAGGAGCAGGTGCTCAACGTGTTGCGGCCGCTCGGCGCGCCGCTCGGTCCCGTAACCGACACCGAAAGCTTCAACGCCGTGCTGCGCACCCGGAAGCCGGTTCTCGGCGGACTTGGTCCGTACCAGGCCGCCATCGGCAAGCAACTGGTATCCCTGCGCGTCCCCGTCATTCGCGACGGCGAACTCCGCTACATCCTGACCATCGGGCTGCTGCCGGACCAGATCGGCACGATCCTCGGGCAAGCCGGCCTGCCGGCCGGATGGGCCGGCACGGTCATCGATGCAAAGGAAAAGATCGTCGCGCGCACGCCGGATACGAAGACGCCCCGTGCGGTCGCGACAACACCTGAAGTGCAGGAAGCCATCGCCCGCGTCGGCTCGAATTCGCAGCGAACCCAGACGCGGGAGGGCGTCGACGTCGAGACCATCCACCGCGCCCTCGCTGGCACCGACGGATGGTCGGTCCACGTGGGTGTGCCGGTGTCTGAACTGAATGCACCGGTGTCGCGCTCTTTGCAGTTGTTGTTCGCCGGAACGACCGCGAGCGTCGGACTGGCGATCGCGCTTGGTCTGGTGATCGCCCGCGAAATCGCCCAGCGACGTCGCATGGAGGCGCTGGAATCGGCCGCGGCGCTGCTCGACAGCGAAAAGCGGGGGGCGCTGGCGATCGATGCGGCCGAACTCGGGACATGGCGCTGGGACATGGCCGCAAACGAGTTCAGCGGCTGCAGCCGGTTTTGTACCTTGCTTGGTTTGCCGAACCCGCCATCGGGAGAAGCCAGTTGGTCTGCAGATCGGATTATCGCGCAGATCGAGCCATCGCACCGCGCTGCCGTGACATCGTTCGGCTTGACCTGCCTCCAGAGCGGCAAATCCAGCAGCGTCGAATTTCTGATCCAATCGGACGATCGCGGCGAATACTGGTTGCGCGCGGCGGGGCGGGCCGAAGGGCCATCCAGTCGAAGCCAGGTGATACATGGCGTTCTGGCTGACATCGATATCCCCAAGCGCGCGGAAGCCGAGCGTTCCCATCTGCTTCGACGGCTGGCTTCGGCTCAGGAAGAGGAACAGCGGCGGATTTCGCGGGAACTTCACGACCAGATCGGACAGACCGTGACGGGTCTGTCTCTCGGCCTGAAAGCGCTCGAACAAGGATTGGCCCAGGGAAGCAATCGAGCCACGGCTACCGAGCAGATCCGATGGCTGGAACAACTCGCGGCAGAGATCGGCCGCGACATTCATCGCACCGCATCGGACCTGCGGCCGACGGCGATCGATGATCTCGGAATTTTCAGGGCGATCGAAGCCTATGTCGCGGAATGGCAGGAGCGCTATGGCGTTCGTGTCGATATGCAGACGTTCGGCCGGGATAGTCAGCTGCCCGCCGATGTCGCGGCGGTGCTGTACCGGCTGGTGCAGGAGGGATTGACCAACGTTCTCAAGCACGCAAAAGCAAGCAAGGTGAGTATTGTGCTGGAAAGGAAAGCGGATGGGCTGGCGCTGGTGCTCGAGGACGATGGCATCGGGTTCGACCCGGAAAATCTCGGCCGCAAGGCGTCGGGCAGCGGTCAGGCGCCCGGGTTGGGGCTATCAGGCATGAAGGAGCGGGTTGCCCTTCTCGACGGCACGATCGCCGTCGAATCCGCGCCGGGAAAGGGGAGCACCATTTTCGTCCAGATTCCGCTGGATGCAATGGAGACCGTCGGATGACGCCCGTTCGCATCGCTCTCGTCGATGATCATCCGGTCGTGCTCGCCGGCATTCGGGCGCTGCTGCAGGGCGTGCCTGAAGTTGAACTGGTCGGGGAGGCGAACACCGGGGCAACCGGCCTGCAGGCCATTTGCGAATGCGCTCCCGATATTGCTGTGATCGATCTTTCCCTGCCCGATATCAGCGGCATGGAACTGGCGCGTCAGTTAGGGCGGCGGTGCCCGAAGGTGAAGATCATTGCGCTCACCGTCCACGAAGATCGCGCCTACATTCATCCGGTCCTTGAAGCGGGAGCGCGGGGTTATCTGCTGAAGCGATCGGCCGGGGACGAATTGCTGCGCGCCATCCGGGCCGTCAACCGGGGGGACGTCTATCTCGATCCCGCGATCGCCGAGAAGGCATCGATCCATGCGCCAGAGCTTGCCGCGGCGAATGACGGCGACGGCGGGGAATTGAGCCGGCGCGAAGAGGACGTGCTCAGGCTGGTGGCGCAAGGGTTCAGCAACAAGCAGATCGCCGGTCAGCTCGAGGTGAGCGTCAAGAGCGTCGAGACCTACAAGGCGCGCGCATCCGAAAAGAAGGGCCTCTTCAGCCGCGCCGATATCGTTCGCTACGGTATCAGACAGGGCTGGCTCGCGGCTCCAAACTGAGCGTTGCCGCGCGCTGGCTGCCGCTACTACCTCGCTGCACCCGGACGCAAGGTGCTCTGCAGGTCGCTCATCGGCACGCAGCTCTTCTTGCGCCGCTGATTTCGCGGTGCACCCTGCACCCTCAAGACCTTGCCTGCCGAGCAGGAGCCGTCATTGACGTAGATCGTGGAATACGGATCCATCATCAACGGTTCGTTGGGATAGATCTTCTGGGCAGCCGATGGCTGTGCCGCCAGCAAGCCCGCCAGGAGCGCAACCGAACCGGCGGCTTTGCACCAGGCGCGTCGTGAAGACCGGGCGCGTCGCGAAGAAATGCATGTGGAGCCGCTATTGCATGAACGGCGAATGATGGTGCGCACGTGGTCAATCCCCTTGAAGCCGAAGCTGCCCGGCAGTCGGGTGAGCGGTTCGGGATTTCTCGTGGATGACGTCGGTCACCGGAATGAGGTAGCGGGCGTACACTTCCTGAAGTCTGCGAATCATCTCGATGTTTTCTGCTGACGCGTTCAAGCCAAACACTCCGTCCCTGCAAACCAGCAATCCGTCGGCACAAAGCGCCTCGAGCACCTTCGCCGCTTCCCTCTCGCTGGTGTAGATGCGGGCGGCGATCTGGTGCAGTCCCCAGCCTTCTTCCGGGCTGGACCAGATCAGAAGCAGCGCTTCGATCTGTGCCACCGAGGCAATGTGCTTAAATATGAAATCCCTGATGTCGTCGGGGACGTATTGTGATGCCATGCCGTAGACTGATTTTGTGTGAGCAAGGCGGGATGCCGCGGATCGGCGAATCACTTGAGGAAGGATGACGCCGCAGATCCGTTTGCCGGGCAAGGCCCTTAGCTGCTGTGGTGCTCCGGAGCGGATCGGGCCTCTTCGCGTTCGCGCGGCATGCCGGGCGTTTCCACGAGCGACGCTGCAGCAGCCTCGCTTTCATACTCGTCGACCAATGCCTGAAGCTTCGCCGAGAATGTCGGGTCGGCCGCGCCTATCGCCAGTCGCTTGAAGAAGAAAGCCCGTTCATACAGTTGCCGGCTTCGAGATTGCTTGATCAACTTGCGTTTGGTTCGGTCCACCCTGGCGCTCCCCGACGTTTCATTCACATGTTCGCCCGACCGCCCGCCATCCTAGAGCGCAATCGCGCCACCGCTGCGTCAGGAAAAACCTGTCAGTTGTCATGAGTGACCTCCTGAACGGCCTCCTGGCGCGAATCATTGTGGCAGACCAGGCAGACGGCCCTCGAAGCCAGCCGGCCGTTGACGGCCAGCCGTTCGTAACGGTGCGGGGTTCTTTCCGAACAGGGAACGCAGTACGCCATTGGTTGAATTACGACTGCCTTTCGCCTGAACATTTGTCCCCCGTGTTGCATTGAGTGTCCCCGGTAGTGCGAACCTAGTCTTCCTTCTCGTCCCCCCCGACGAGAGCGACCGCAAGCACGAAGCTCAGCGCACCGGCCGAGATGAGCGCGTTGAGCCTCAATACGGAGGGAGGAACGCCGAGCCCGTAATGAATAAACAGCACGGTGAACAATGCGGTCAGGCCGGCGCTTCCGAAGAAGACGACAAACATGACGGCGAGATCGATGACCCTCATCGCTACCTCTCCTTGCTTGCGAGCAATTCGATGGTGACAAGGCCCACGACGAGCGCCGCGCAGATCAGCGCCTGCTGGCGAAGCGCGGATCGGGAGAAGCCGAGATCGTGATGTGCAATGTGTGCGATCCCATACGCCACGACCGCCGCGCTGCCCGAGGCGAAAATGAACGTGATCGCGAGCT
>DAIMKE010000196.1:0-2863 GCA_036721875.1 Bradyrhizobium sp.
GAGCCGCCGGCTTGGCCTCGTCGTCGGCGATGATGCGACGGATCGACGCCAGAATTTCCTCCATCGAGGGCTCTTGGACCTTTGCAGGCTGCGTCATCTCCGACTCCACATCGAAACCATCTTATCTACACCAAGCCATGGAGGAATCGCCGGTTCCGAATCTGCAGGCCGGGATTTCATCGCACCAGCCGACTTGTCCCCAGATCAGGTCCGCTCGATGCATCGCGCGGGCCCCCGCCCCCATGGCGACCAGCGCGGCTGTGAGACGCAACAACGCCAGCCACGAATCGCTCAGCTCACCACAACAACGGTACGTCATGGCTACAATTGATTGCAAGCAAAGCGCCCGGCGCAACCTGCGCCGGGCGACAACTTTCACGCCGCATCTGCGGCGGTAAATTCTGATATCAGCGGCCGTCAGGCGTGCGAACGCCGGCCCAGCTGTCACGCACCTGGTGATAGTGCACGCTCGGATCGTAGATCGCGGTCGGCAGGTTCATCACCTGCGGCGACAGCCGTCCCACCGTGTTCAGCACCGAATAGGAAGCCACTACGCGATCATGCTGCGCCGTGACGAGCGCGACGCGCGCGTTGACGAGCGCCTGCTGTGCGTTCAGGACGTCGAGCGTGGTGCGCTGTCCGGCCTTGGCTTCCTCGCGCACGCCGTTCAGCGCGATCTCCGACGCCGCCACCTGTGACTGCGCGGATGCGACCTGTGCCTTGCCGGCCTGAAGCTGTCCCCACGCGGTGACGACGTTGGCACGGGTCTGATCCCTCGTCTGTTCGAGAACGAGCCGTTGCTGCGCCAGCGTTTCCTTGGACTGGCGGATCAGCGAATATTCCGCACCGCCCTGGTAGACCGGCACCTGAAGCTGCGCCACCGCAGACGCTCCGAACGAGCGGTACAGCGTCATGGTCGATTCATAGGACTGCTGTACCGAGGCCTGCAACGTGACCGTCGGCAACAGCGCGCCTTCGGCCACCTTGACCTGGAGATAGCTGACGTCGATGCCGAACATCGATGCCGTGACGTTGGGATTCTGCGTCAGGCCAAGTTCCACCGAAGCCGACAGCGTCGCCGGCAAATAGCGATCGACCGGCGAACCCGGCGCAAGATTTTGCGGCTCGTTGCCGATGATGCGGCGGAAGTTCGACCGCGTCGTGTTCAAATTGGCTTCCGCCGTCAGCAACTGCGTCTTGCCGGCGGCGAGCTGCGCCTCCGACTGCGCGACGTCGGTGCGCGTCACTTCGCCGACATTGAAGCGGTCGCGCGTTTGTTTCAGCGTCTGCTCGAGCACGCGAACGTTGCTCTTCTGCACTTCGACGATCGCGGAGTCGCGCAGATAGTCCATGTAGATCGTGGCGGCCTGAAGCAACACGGTCTGCTCGAGCACCCGCAACGCTTCGCGCGCGCCGGAGACCTGGCTTTCCGCCGCCCGGGTCCGGTTCGCGGTTTGCTGGCCGTTGAAGAGAGTCTGCGAGACCGTAGCGCCGACGCTGCGCGGCGCATTGGCGCCGTGGATGCCGGTGCGTACCAGCGTGTCCGCATCGCCTCCCTGGGTGCTCAGCGTATCGGTGTATTGATAGCCTGCGCTCGCGGTGACCGCGACCCTCGGGCGATAGCCGGACAGCGCCTGCGGCACGTTTTCGTCGGTGAAGCGAACCTGCGCACGCTGCGCGTTAAGCTGAGGATTGTTCTGATAGGCGCGTACCAGCGCTGCCTCGATCGTGTCGGCCAGAGCGGGCACCGTCCCCACCAAAGCCAACAGAAGGGCCGAAGCCGCAGCCCCGGTAAATGCCTTCACCCCACGCATCCCAGAAAATCCAATCATCTATGCGCCGGTCCATGATCAGGGAAACACGAATGATCCCAAGGAAACATGAATCGATCGTCACTTTCACTCGAAGTGAGTCCCGGCTCACCATATTCCGCACCTGCGCAAGACGGAACTACCCAAGGAGGCCCCCCCGTCGAAACTCTGCACGTGGGGCAATCGGGCCACACTTCTGATTCCGAATGGGATTTAGCTGGCCGGCACGGGCGATTATTGGGCGTGGCAAAGGCCGAAAGGCTAGAAAACGAAGGCCGGAACGCGTTCCATGCCGGGCAACACAGGGGCGGCGGCGTCGAACAGCGTCCGGTGGCCGAAGTCGCCGTGGGAACAGGTCACGATCATCGCCCGTGGCGGCTGCGACGTCGCAAACACCCCGACCAGCCGGCCACCTTCCCGCAATTGCCCATACAGCCGCTCCGGCACGATTTCGGTCGCGCCGTTCAGAACGATGACATCGTAAGGAGCGGCCGCCGGGTCTCCATCGGCCGCCGCCGCGGTCCTGACGATGGCTTTTTCGCCGGCCAGGAGGGCCTTTGCCTTGGCCGCCAGCGCCGAATCGCCCTCCGTCGCCGTCACCTGGGGGCCAACGAATCTGGCAATCACGGCAGCGGCATAGCCGGTGGCGCAGCCGACCACGAGCACCCGGTCGGTCTCCCTGATTTCGGCCGCCTGCAGCATCTTGGCCAGAACGGCCGGCTTGATCAGGAACCGCGCGGCCGACGTGTCCTCACTGACATCCAGATCGAGGTCCAGGTAGGCCAGAGCCTGCTTGTTTCCGGGAACGAACGCCTCGCGGGGCACCGCCAGCATGGCGTCTAGGATTCGAATATCGGTCACGTCGCTCGGACGCACCTGACCATCGACCATTTTCTGGCGCGCGGTCGCAAAACCGGACATAGGCGGAGACCCTGAAAGCATGCGGCGTTGCCGCCGGGAGAGCTGAAACCGGGGGCATCTTTGGTACAAGCTCCAGCAAAACGCAACACGCCGGTGCCGGCGGCCGGATCGGCCGGGGGGCTGTGGAAAAG
>DAIMKE010000196.1:2873-8385 GCA_036721875.1 Bradyrhizobium sp.
CTACTCGATGGTGACGGCGAGCCGGCCGATCAGCCGCGCGACCTCGTCCAGATGTTCGGCATCGTGCTCCTTGATAGCCTGCGCCAGCCGAACCAGACACTCCTCGTCGCTCATGGCGGGAACGTCGGCAGGGTCGGCAGGCACGATCGAAGGCACCGCGTTCTTCAGTTCGGTTGCATTGGCTGGCATCGAATCAGCTCCCATGAAACCCGGCTGCGCCGAGACTCGGCGCCCGATTGGGTCGAATTGGCGGCCCGACCCCTCACGCCAGCGGATAGCAGGATTGCGCCACCGAGGTTCCGGCCGCTCCCGCCCAAGGGCAGAAAACCAATGCAAGGCCTTGTGACGCGAAAGCTTTTCGGGCTCTGCTCCAGGTAACGGCAGAACCGGACATTTGGTCCTTTGCAAGCCCGAAAGGCTTTGTTATACGCTGCCCGCGCGCGAACCTTCGTTCGCCTATTCCTCGGTAGCTCAGCGGTAGAGCATTCGACTGTTAATCGAATGGTCGCTGGTTCGAATCCAGCCCGGGGAGCCATGCTAAATCAATTGGTTGGCCGCCGAATGCCTCTCCTGCAAAGGACGAGGTTTTGATGCGCAAATGCTCTGCGCACAGCGACGGGAATCACGTCGCGCATGAGTCCCAATACGCCACCGTTTCCAAACTAGCGCCGCCCCCGCTGACCTTGTTCCAGAATGACGCGCTCGATTCGTCATCTGCCGGATCTGCAGGCACGCCGCGCCGGAATGGCTGACTGCGCTGGAGGGCGGACCGACGATTCCCGGTGGCGTCGTGAGGGACGCTGATTTTTACGGGCGTGGCAGAATTTGAGCGCCGAAAACCGCCGCAGCCTCACGCATCGTTAACGATTCGAGGGCGACTACTCACTGGCAGTTGCCTCGTCTCGCGTACCTCATCCGCTCAAATCTCATCGATCGCAAGGTGCGCTCATGGAAAAACTCACCCAGCTTCTGGACTCTATCGACACGGCCTATCGCATCGCGGCGAACACCGACCGCGACGTGGCGAGCCTCCTTCTCCTGGCAAGCCTGAATGTTTCGCAGAAAATCGAAACGATCTCAGGCCGCGCCGAACGCCGGCGCCGCAGCGCCTGATCCCCTACCGACAGCCGCCTGGAGCGGACAACAAACCAGATGCGCATGAAGTTCGCGCTTCAGGCGTCCTCATGACGCATCGGGAGTGACGGCCCCGGGCCCTTCGGCCCGGGCAAGTCGCCAGACGATCAACCGACCCTGAGATTTTCGGCGGATTCCTTGCCGCGGTTGGCCACGACTTCGTAGCTCACCTTCGCGCCTTCATTCAGGCTGCTCAGACCCGCTCTTTCGACGGCCGAGATATGGACGAACACGTCCTTGCCACCGGTGTCGGGCTGAATAAATCCATAACCCTTCGTCGCATTGAACCACTTAACTGTACCTATCGCCACCTTGGATTCTCCCCGTGGATTCTTGAACGCCATAGGATGGTGACAGGAATCCGGCAAAATAAAGGGCCCGCTGGCGCAAAGGCGAGAGTCGTCGCAAATTTACGGCTGAGCCAGATTCTCCGACGGCGACCGCAGCGCAGGCGCAAGAGCGAGCGACGACAGCCATGCGCCAGCCACGGGGTTCATTGTACGCCAACCAACATTCAGCTTTGCAAGCGCCAATACCCAGCGGTTCCGGAAGGTCGTGTTTATCGTTCAAGGCAAACTGGGCAGGCTGGCGGAGCCCGTGAAAGTCATCAAGGAGACGCGGGTGGAAGCCTGGGAGGCCGTGAGCGACCTGCTCGACCGCGGCACCGCGGATGTCACCATCGATGCGGACGGTCGCGTTTACACGACGCGCGAATTTACTCTCACGCTTCTGGATTCGCGCGACTGACACCGGCAGCGACGCTGAGAGCGTTTTCGAGCGATTTCTCGGCGGAATTGGCGTAAAATCGCGCTCTCGATCGCCGACAAGGCGCCGTCGCCTGGCAGCAGCGGGAACGATTCGGTGCGCCTTCCGAGTGCCTCCGGCGAGACAATATCGACTGCTAAACGGGTCAGACCAACACCCGGCTGACCGAGCAAGCTGAGCGGCTCAGGGCAAGCGAGGCAGAATTGCATGAAGCGACGAGTAGCATCGCCGACCGGAAGGCTCCCCGGAGTTTTGCTTCTGCTCCTCGCCTTCCCTCTTCCGGCCCAGGCCCTGGAGACCTTCGCACTCGCGCTGCCGGTGAAATGCCAACTCGGCGTCACCTGCTTCGTCCAGAACTACGTCGACTATGATGCGACCGGGCAGGTTCGTGATTTCATGTGCAGCGGCCGCACGTATGACGGCCACGACGGAACGGATATCAGGATTCCCGATCTTCAAGTCCAGCAGGGCAATGTCGACGTGCTTGCCGCGGCGACGGGCCGCGTTGTTGCGACCAGGGATGGCGTCGAGGACATTTCCATACGCGTGACGGGAAAGGCCGCCGTCGCGGGAAAGGAATGCGGCAACGGCGTCGTCATCGATCATGAAGGCGATTGGCGAAGCCAGTACTGTCATCTGGCCCGCGGCAGCGTTCGGGTCAAAGTCGGCGATCGCGTTGTGACGGGCCAGTCGATCGGGCTGGTCGGGCTATCCGGTGCAACCGAATTTCCGCACCTGCATTTCACCCTGAGACATCAAGGCAAGATCGTGGATCCCTTTGCCCACGGGACGCCTGCCGGTGCCTGCGGCGGAGGACAATCGCTCTGGGCCGAGACCATCAGGGAGCAGACCAAATACCGGGCGCGCGAAATTCTGAACTTCGGCTTCACCAGCGTGCCCCCGACCATGGACCTCGTCGAGTCCGGAGAATTGCGCAAGCATACGGTAAGACCCGAGTCGGAAGCTCTCAGCGCTTATGTCCGGGCAATTGGATTGCAGTCCGGCGATCAGCAAACCATCACGCTTCGCGGGCCGGACGGGACAATTTTCTCCGAGTACAAGGCCGAGCCGCTCGACAGGGACAAAGCGCAGTATTTCGTTGCGGCCGGGAAACGGTCGAAGGCGGGCCGCTGGCCGCGAGGTCTTTACAGGGCCACTTACCGCGTAACGAGAGGCGATCAGGAAGTGCTGGGCAAGACGTTTCAGATCGAATTCGATCCGAAATAATGACGGTGGCCGTGGTGATGATGACCTGCGGCAAGGCGGGACCGACTTATCGCCGTTAGGCCACAACGAGAGGCGGAACTTCTGATCCGGCCTGTGATCGACCAGGCCCAAACGGTGCAACAGGCGGTTCAGCACCAATTCGGCCGAGACGATGTGCGCTGCACGCTTTGTGGCTGCATGATTTCGCGGTAGGTTGACGCGCCCTTGGATGGGCGCACGAAGGGGACGGTCCCGGCGCAAGCCAGCCCCGCTCCGGGACCGTTTCTTGTGCAAGTTGCACGAACCGCCGGGCCGATTGGCGGGTTCCGCCAAGGGCCGCGGCTCCACTCGGAAAACTCCCACGCCGCGAGACAAAAAAGATCCGTCGCTTGCGACGGATCTCTGCCGGCAGTCCGGATCGTGGAGGACAACCTTTATTTGCTGCCGATCATCTTGAGCTTGACGGTCTCGCAGGTCTTGCGAACCTCCTCGGTCAGGATCGAGCAATCCTCGATGCGCTTGAAGATCTTCTTGGCTTCCTCACGATACGACGCCGCGGTTTCGCGCATGAAGGCTATGGCGTTGTGCACTTCGGCGGTCATCGCTTCGCACTTCTGTGCCGCGCTGATCAGCTCGGCTCCCATGGCTTCGATCTCCTTGGCCGCAGCCTCATAATCGCGCACCACGGCTTCGGCCGTGAGCGCGCCGACACGGGTTACGCCCTCCCGGTGCTCGACGTAGTCAGGCATCGGTCCCGCCACCCTGACGTTGGGAAGACTGGCGTTGGGAAGACTGGCTACGACGTCCTTTTCAAGTTTGGCCAGATCCAGTGCCGCGCCATTGTGAATCCGTTCGATAGTCGCCATCGGCAAATCCCTAAAAAAATTTAATTGGTCCGCCCCGGCCGCTGCATTAGCCAGAGATTCGTGGCGGAATACCGCATCTGAGGATCAGAAATGGGCACTGGAGCGAAGGCGCGATGTCAGAAATGCGCGCGTCATGGGGCCAGATCGGGGCGTAACACGCGCGCATCGGTACCCGCCATTCATAGTAAACCAACCATTAACTCGGAATCGCTATCGTTCGTCTGTGTCTGGGTAGTCAGCACGCGGCCCACGGGAGAGAGATTATGCCCGTCGAAATGTTGAGCTATGCCGAACTAGGCGAAAGGCTCAAAGTCTCCCCGGAAGCGGCAAGGGCGCTGGTGAAGCGACACCGGCTGCCACGGTCCCGCGCGAACGACGGCAAGACGCTGGTGCAGGTCGATCTCACCGAAATCAGCCATTCCCCGGTGCCTCGCGCGCGGCAAGTACCACCCGGTCAACAGGTGGTCACCGCCTTGAAGGAAAAAATCGAAACGCTGCAGGCCGACCTGATGGAGATGGAAACCATCGCCAACGGTCACCGCGCCGACTTCGAAAGAGAGTGCGAGCGGACCAACAAGCTGCTGGCTGAACTGCTCAAATCCAGCATCGAAACGGTAGCGGCCCGCGAGAAGGCATCCGCCCTCGAAGGAAAACTGTCGCTGTTCGCACAGCCCTGGCGGCGACGATTGGTCGATGCAGTTAACCTCGCCCTGCCGCAGGCAAACTCCAATCCACGCCGTAGTGTCGCGGGACGCCGGTAAGCCGAATCACTGCCTCGTTGTCACTGTTCAAACAGCGCTGCGCAGGCCGGGCTGAGGCTGGTCTTTTGCCGTCGCAGGCAGGCGGTGATCGCGCGGACGTTGGGAATCTCGCCCGCGCAGAGCCGGTAGACGTCGGGAGTGCAGGCCTTGCGCTGCTCCGGCGTGCCTTGGGCTACCGCCGTGCCGCTCGCCAGGATCGTCAGCAGAAAGCCGAGCGTCGCTGCCCGGCGCGCCCGGCACCGCGGTGCCACACTTCGCACAAACCTCGCCTTCATGCTCGCGTCTCCTTGATTGGCCCCGCCTTGACAAGGCAGGCGTCATCAAGCCGAATACGGGAATTGATTTTTGCAGAATGTGATTTCTCTCACACGTCGTCACGCTGGTGCGGAGCTACCCCTTTTTGCGGGAACTCAACACCCTGGTAACTACGCCGGCCGCGACCCCTGAGTAGTTAAAAGTCGAACGATCCGGTCAATCCGGCAGCAATGCCCTTTTGAGACCATCGCCTCTCGAAGACCGGAGAGCGCGATGAGTGAAGCTGAATTCGACCTAATGCTGGAAGCCGTGCAAGCGGCCATTGCGCCAGCGCCGGAGGATGATTTCGTGCCCCAGACCCTGCTCCAGTTTCGCTTGCCGCGCGCCGCCAACGACAACCGCGGCCCCTGGCCGCTGATTCCGTTTCCCGAGGGTTGGTACGCCGCCTGCTGACCGGCCAAGTCCATGCTTGCCGGCAACGGCCAAAGGCTTTCGACATTGCACAACGCGGGCTCCGCCTAACGC
>DAIMKE010000197.1:0-8376 GCA_036721875.1 Bradyrhizobium sp.
CCTTGACTCACAAATCCCCATATGAGGATGGGTAGAGCGCAGCGAAACCCATCAAGCCGCTCGCGCAAGTATTGATGGGTTTCGCTGCGCTCTACAGACTCTACAAGGATCATTCCGCTTAGCGGAAATCGTTGCGCAAATCGGCGCGCGCGGCGCCTTGCCGCTCATGATGCCATGCTGCATGATCGCGGCGAACATCAAGGCCGCAGGCAAGGCGGCAGCAAATTCCGGGAGGATGTTATGAAGAAGATTGCGACGGGCATTTTTGCCGCCGCGATGGCGATGTCGACGGCCGCGGCATTGGCGCAGAGCAAGCCGCCGCTCAAGCTTGGCGGCATTCTGGACATGTCCGGGCTTTACGCCGACATCACCGGGGCGGGCAGCGAAATGGCTGCGAAGATGGCGGTGGAGGATTTTGGCGGCGAGGTACTCGGCCGCAAGGTCGAGATTGTTGCTGCCGATCATCTCAACAAGGCTGATCTCGCCGCCAGCATCGCGCGTGACATGCTCGACAACCAGGGCGTCGAGATGCTGTACGACGTGGCGGCGTCGGCCACCGCGCTGGCCGCCGGCGAGATCGCGAAAGCGCGCAACAAGATCGTGATGTACAGCGGACCGGCCTCGATCCGTCTCAGCAATGAAGCTTGCGGTCCCTACACCGTGCATTATGCCTATGACACCTTTGCGCAGGCCAATGTCACCGGGCTCGCCACCGTCAAGTCCGGTTTCGAAACCTGGTACTTCCTCACCGCCGACTATGCCTTCGGCCAGGACCTCGAAAGGGACACCACCAATGTGGTGCGGAAGGCCGGCGGCAAGGTGCTCGGCGGCGTCAAGCATCCGCTCAACACGTCGGACTTCTCCTCGTTCCTGCTGCAGGCGCAGAGTTCGAAGGCCAAGGTGGTCGGTCTCGCCAATGCCGGCGGCGATACCATCAACGCCATCAAGCAGGCGGCGGAATTCGGCCTGACGAGGAGCGGTGGCCAAAAGCTTTCGCCGCTGCTGGCCTTCGTGACCGACATCGACAGCGTTGGCCTCGAGACCGCGCAGGGCCTGCTGCTGGCAGAGGCCTTCTACTGGGACCTCAACGACGACACGCGCGCGTTCTCCAAGCGATTCACCGAGCGCGTCAAGCGGCCGCCGACCGCGGCGCAGGCCAGCGTCTATTCGTCGGTCCTGCACTACCTGAAAGCCGTGAAGGCCGCGAACACGACGGATGCGGCCGCGGTCATGAAGGTGATGAAGGAGACGCCGGTCAACGACATGTTCGCCAAGAACGGCAAGATCCGAGAGGACGGCCGCATGGTGCATGACATGTATCTGTTCGAGGTGAAGAAGCCGTCGGAGTCCAAGGCGCGCTGGGATTACTACAAGCTGCTGGCGACGATCCCCGGCAGCGAGGCGTTCCAGCCGCTGGAAGCCTCGCGGTGTCCGCTGGTGAAGAAGTGACGGAGTGACGTAGTCACGCAGTCATCCCGGGGCGCGAAGCGAACTATGGTGCGCGATTGCGCACCTGAGGATCTCGAGATTCAGGGTTCGATGCTTTCGCATCGCCCCGGAATGACGGAGCAAATCAACAACAACGAAAGAACGACACATGAGCGCAAACGAAATGGTCCTCCAGAAGCTCGAGCACGGCTTGCTCACCATCACCATGAACCGCCCCGACCGGCGCAACGCGCTCAATCCGGACATGACGCGCGGGCTGGTCGAAGCCGCGCGGCGCGCGGCCGAGGATCACGAGGTGCGCGCGGTGCTGCTCAAGGGCGCCGGCGGCACGTTCTGCGTCGGTGGCGACGTCAAGTCGATGGCGGAAGGGAGAGCGCCGCTCGCGTTCGAAGCCAAGATGGCCAACCTGCGCCGCGGCATGGAAGTGTCGCGCATCCTGCACCAGACGCCAAAGCCAGTGGTGGCGCAACTCGACGGCGCCGCTGCGGGCGCCGGCCTCTCGATCGCGCTGTCCTGCGACCTGCGCGTCGCCAGCGCGTCCTGCAAGATCACGACGGCGTTTGCGAAGGTGGGGCTGTCGGGCGATTACGGCGGCACGTATTTCCTCACCCAGATGCTCGGCAGCGCGAGGGCGCGCGAACTCTATCTGACCTCGCCGGTGCTGAGCGCGACGGAGGCCTATAACCTCGGCGTGGTGACGAAAGTGGTGCCGGACGCCGAGATCGATGCCGAGGCGCATAGTCTGGCGATGTCGCTGGCGCAGGGGCCGTCGGTGACGCTGGGCTACATCAAGCGCAACATCAACAATGCCGAGACGATGTCGCTGGAAGCCTGCTTCGACGCCGAGGCCATTCATCACTCGCGCTCGGGCGAGACCGCCGATCACAAGGAAGCGGCGAAGGCGTTCGTCGAGAAACGCAAGCCCGCCTTTCAGGGGCATTGAGATGGCGGAATATCTCAGGCTGCGGCAGATCTGCCTGGTGGCGCCGCATCTGGAGCCCGTAATTTCGGACATCTCCGCGATCATGGGTCTTAACGTCTGCTACCGCGACGGCAACGTTGCCAAGTATGGCCTGGAGAACGCGCTGCTGCCGGTCGATACCATCCTGCTCGAAGTGGTGGCACCGACGCAGCCGGGCACGGCGGCAGGACGCTTCATCGACAAGACCGGCGGCCGCGGTGGCTACATGGCGATCTTCTGCTGCGACGATCCGGACGCGCGCGGCAGGCATGCCAACGGCATCGGCGTGCGCACCGCCAACGTGATCACGCATGCGCCCTATCACGGCGTGCAACTGCACCCGCGCGACTGCCGCGCCGCCTTCATCGAGTTCAACCACACCGAGGGCAGTGACGATGTGCTGGGGCCCTATCCGCCGGCCGGACCGGACTGGCAGAAGGCTATTCGGAAGGATGTCACGCAGGCCTTGACCGAGGTCGAAATGCAGAGCCCCGATCCGCAGGGCCTCGCCGAGCACTGGGGCAGGATCACCGGCATCGCCGTCAGCAAGACCGCGAGCGGCGAGCCCGAGTTGAAATTGCCCAATGCCAGCTTCCGCTTCGTCAGGGGCGCGAGCGACCTGATGAGCGGGCTGACGTTCAAGGTCGCCGATATCGCGAAAGTGCGCGAAGCGGCCAGGGCGAAGGGCTGCAAGGTGTCGGGCGATACGTTCGAGCTTTGCGGGGTTACGTTCCGGCTGGTGGCGTGAGGCGAGATCCATCAACGAGTCGTCCCCGCGAAGGCGGGGACCCATAACCACCGATGTTGTGGTGACGGCAAGGCATCAACCGCGCGTGCCCTTCTCGACGGCCGCGGCGTATGGGTCCCGGCGTTCGCCGGGACGACGTGTTGAGAGAGGTGTGCGCGGTCTTACCGACCCCTGAAGTTCGCCGCCCTTCGTTCCGCCGTTGCCTTGACGCCTTCCTTGAAGTCTTCGGTCTTGCGCAGCCGCGACTGTTCGGCGAGTTCGTGGTTGGTGGCGGCGAGCACGCGGTCGGCGAGGCCGGCGCGCATGGTGGCGCGGGTGGAGAGCAGGCCGAGCGGCGAGCATTCGGCGATCTCGTTGGCGAGTTTCATCGCCTCGGCCCGCACCTGGTCCTGCGGCACGCAGATATTGGCGAGGCCCATTTTTGTGGCTTCCTCGCCGGTGACGCGGCGGCTGGTGTAGAAGATCAGTTCCGCATTGTTCCTGCCGACCAGTTCGGGAAGCGTCGTGGTCAGGCCGAAGCCGGGATGAAAGCCGAGCTTGGTGAAGTTGGCGGCGAAGCGCGCCTCCGGGCAGGTGACGCGGAAATCCGCCGATACCGCAAGCCCGAGGCCGCCGCCGATGGCGGCGCCCTGGACGGCGGCGACGATCGGCTTCCTGGCGCGGAAGATGCGCACCGCGTGCAGATAAAGGCTGTTGATCGAGCCCAGGCTGTCGGCGGGATCGCCCTTGGCTTCGGCCTTGGCCTCGGCGTCCTCCTGGGCCTGCCGCGCCGGATCGCTGAAATTGGCGCCGGCGCAGAACGCCTTGCCTTGAGCTGCGAGAACCGAGGCGCGGATTTCGATGTCCTTGTCGAACTCCTCCAGTGCGTCCGCGATCTGGTTGATCAGCGAGATGTCGAAGAAGTTCAGCGGCGGCCGCCGGATTTCGATCAGGCCGACGTGGTCGTGCTTCTCGACGCCGATATCAGTGTATTTGCTCATGACGTTTCCTTTTTTGTTGAGGAGCGCAGACGAGGTCGCGCGCCTAGCGCAGACCGAGCCCGCGGGCGATGATGCCGCGCAGCACTTCGGTGGTGCCACCCTGGATCGTCAGCTTGGGCGCCGTCTTGATGGCGAAGTCGAGCTGCTTTTCCAGCGTCTCGCGGTTGGTTGCGTTTTCCTCGACGAAGGCGGCGAGGTCGCGGACGCGATGGGGCGGCTGCTGTTCCCACACCGTGCCCATGTCCTTGACGATGGAAGCTTCGACCACCGGCTCCTTGCCGGCCTGCAGCATGCCGGCCACCGAGACCGACATGCGCCGCATGGTGTGGACCTGCGCCACCAGCCGGCCGATGCCTTCGGCGCTGCGGGTATCCGGGTTCTTGCCGACGGCGCGGACCAGTTCGGTCAGCACGTAATAGGTTTCCAGAAAGCGCTCCGGACCCGAGCGCTCGTAGGCGAGTTCGGAAGTCGCCTGCTTCCAGGCGCCGTCGACTTCGCCGAGCACGTGATCCTCGGGGACGAAGAAGTCGGTGAAGACGACTTCGTTGAATTCATATTGCCCGGTGATCTGGCCGATCGGGTTCACCTGGATGCCCGGCTGTTTCATCTTGACGAGAAATTGCGTCAGGCCGTGGCGGCGATTTTCCTTGGTCGGCGGCGAGGTGCGGAAGATCGCGATCATGTAGTCGGCGATATGGGCCGAGGAGGTCCAGATCTTGGTGCCGTTGATCAGATAACCGCCGTCGGTTTTCGTGGCGCGGGTCTTTGCCGCGAACAGGTCGGAGCCCGAATTCGGTTCGCTCATGCCGATCGCAAAACAAATCTCGCCTTTGCAGATGCGCGGCAGGATCTCCATCTTGATGTGCTCGGGCGCGTATTTCAGCAGCACCGGGCCGCTCTGCCGGTCGGCGACGAAGAAGCGCCGCGTCGGCGCGTTGGCGATGCGCATTTCCTCGGTCACGACATAACGCTCGAGGAACGAGCGCTCGTGGCCGCCATATTTCTTCGGCCAGGTCATGCCGAGCCAGCCGCGTTCGCCGACCTTGCGGGAGAACTCCGGCACGTCGGTGTCCTCGCGATTGGGCTGGTGCGGATCGAAGGTGCCGGCGGCGATTTCCTCGGCGAGGAAGGCGCGCACTTCCTTGCGCAACTGCTCGCATTTTTCGGGCAGGCGGATCGGATCGAAACGAAGGGCTGCAGTCATTATCTATCTCGACTTCTAAAGCCAGCTAATCGGTGTCGGGTTCAGCGCGAGGCCACGAGCGGCCACAATTCATCGGCGCCGCGATCGCAGACGAGCTTGCCGAGCTCGACCGCCCAGTAGCTCTCGGAACCGAAATCGTCGCGCCACGCCAGCGCGCGCAGCGAATACCGATGCAGGATGTGCTCGATGGTGAAGCCGATCGCGCCATGCACCTGGTGCGCGATGCCGCCGCCTTTCTCGGCTGCCTCCGAGCAACGGATCTTTGCCGCGGCGGCTTCGAGGAAAAGTTCGTCGTTGAAGGAGGTCGCGTTGGCATAGGCATCGGCGGCCGAGGTCGCGGCCGCGAGCGCTGCCGCCGATTCACCGGCGAGCCGCGCCAGGTTGTGCTGCACCGCCTGGAACTTGGAGATCTTCTTTTCGAAGGCGACGCGCTCGTTGGAATAGCGCACGGATATGTCTAGCATCGATTCCAGCGCGCCCGCGATCTGCAGCGATCGCGCGACGCCGCCCATCAACATCAATTGCGTCTGGTCGAAACCTTTCGGGGCCGGCTTGATCGTGACCGGCTGGACCTTGTCCAGCGTCACGACATCCGAATGGTCGCCGCCGAGATTGATCCCGCTCTCGATCCGGCATTTTTCGGCATCGACCAGCGCGATCGAGAGAGCGCCCTTTGCATCGCCGGCGAGCACCGCGATGTGCTTTGCGGATTTGGCAAACGGCACGCCGCGCGCCCTGCCCGACAGGCTGCCGTCGGCATCGACGGTAATCCGGTCTTTCGGGCTTGCGGGCGCCACGGTCATCTCGCCGTCGGGCGAGGAAATCCTGGCCTGGGCCAGCAGCCATCCCGCCAGCATGGTTTCGGCGAGCGGCACGGCGATTGCGAAACGCCCGGCGGCGCTCAGGACGCTGAAACCTTCCGCGAGAGACGCGCCCGAACCTCCGCAATCCTCCGGCACCCAGGACAGCGGCAGGCCGGCCTCGGTCAGCGCCTGCCAGAGCGGCGCCTTCCACGCGCCCTTCTTGTCGTTGTTGATGGTCTGGGCGTCGGCGAGATCGGCGAAGATCTTCTCCGCGGTCTCGGCAACGATATTCTCACTCTCCGCCACGGCGTTCCCCGATATTGATTGGCACAAGCCCGGCCTCAGGCGCTGGCGCCAAGGTCGCGGGTGCGGTCTTTTCTTGCGCTTTATGATGGGCAAAAGCCATAGCCCTGACAAGCGCTGTCCGCAGGGCCGTCTGCAGCGTCGGCATGAACGTCATTGGGCAAAGAATAAATTCCGCGCAACGGACTACCGGATTTGCGCGCACCTGGCCGCGCGATATGGTAAGGGCGTCGACCGACCTTTCGGGCGGTTCGAAGCCCGGCTCAAAAGCAACAAGAGGAAATGCGGATGTCGAAGGATGGTTTGTGCGCGATCGTAACCGGTTCTGCCTCTGGCCTCGGGGCGGCCACCGCGGCCATTCTGGCAAAGGGCGGCGCGCGCATCGTCGTCAACTATTCCAACAGCAAGGCGGAAGCCGAGGCGACTGCCGACCTCTGCCGCACTGCCGGCGCCGAAGTCATTGTGGTGCAGGGTGATGTCTCGCGCGATGAGGACTGCAGGAAGATCGCGGCTGCGGCGGCGGGGTGGGGCGGTCTCGACATTCTCGTCAACAATGCCGGCACCACCAAGCACGTGCCGCACCACGATCTCGACGGGCTTTCGGCCGAGGATTTCCAGCGCATCTATGCCGTCAACACCATCGGCCCGTTCCAGATGATCCGCGCGGCGCGCGCGCAGCTCGAAGCCGGCGCGAAAGCTTCGGGGCTGCCGTCCGCGGTGGTCAACGTGTCGTCGGTGGCCGGCATCTCCGGCGGTGGCTCTTCAGTTGCCTACGCCGCGAGCAAGGGCGCGCTCAACACCATGACGCAGTCGCTGGCACGCGCACTGGCGCCCTTGATCCGCGTCAACACGGTCTGCCCCGGCTATATCGATACGCCCTGGTTCACCAAGGGTCGCGGCGAGGCCGGCGCCAAGGCGGTGCGTGACGCGGTCGTCGCCAAGGTGCCGCTGAAGGTCGCGTCGACGGCCGACGACATCGCGCAACTGGTGTGCTTCCTGGCGTCGCCCGCGTCGAGCAACATGACCGGCGAGTACGTGAGGATGGATGCGGGGATGCATCTGGTGCTGTGAGGATTCGGAATCTGTAGGGTGGGCAAAGCGCAGCGTGCCCACCATGTCAGCCCGAGCAAGATATGGTGGGCACGGCGCGAAGCGCGCCTTTGCCCACCCTACACGCCGAAGCGCCTACGCCGTCACTTGCCGCCCGGATCGGAAATTATTCCCCGTGCCACCAGCCGGTTCCAGATGAACAGCACCACCAGCGCGCCGATGGTGGCGGTGATGAAGCCGGCGCCCTGATCGGGGCTGTAATGGCCGATCGCCTGGCCGATCCAGGTGGCGAGAAACGCACCGGCGATGCCGAGCACCGTGGTCAGGATGAAGCCGCTCGGATTGTTCGGGCCCGGCGAAAGCATGCGCGCGATGATGCCGGCGACGAAGCCGATCACGATGACCCAGACAATCCCGCCCATTTCTGTTCCCTTCCAATGCACCGATGGTGATGCAGCGCGGTGACGGTCGCCGCGCCTTCGCTCGTAAACGCTACGGCGTCAGATCCAGCGCGACATCTGGTTCTCGTCGGGCAGTTGTCCGTCCGGCGTCAGTTGATTGACGACGTCGGGCAGGTACTGGCTGAGGCCTTGCAGCAATTCGTCGCGCGACAGGCCGCTCTGGGAGGTGAGCGCTTCAATCTGGTCGACGCCGAGTGCGCTGCCGAGATCGCCGGGGGAGATCTGCTTGTTGGGACCGTTGCTGACCCAGGAGTCGGCCTGATCGCCCAGCCCCTGTTGCTGGAATTGCTTCATGAGGTCGCCGAGCCCGCCGCTCAGGATGCTGCCCGCCGCGCCGCCCGCGAGAAGTCCGCCCAATCCGCCCTTCATCAGGTCACTGAGGCCGCCGCCCGCGCCGCCGCCGGGCAGGCCCGCGGT
>DAIMKE010000198.1:0-8352 GCA_036721875.1 Bradyrhizobium sp.
GCGCCGCCGAACAGCGCGCCCCAATAGATGCAGGACAGCATCACGATCGCCGAAGTCGGGTCCATCGTGAATGTCAGCGGCAGCAGGATCGCAACGCCGTTGGGTCCGCCGAGACCGGGCAGCACGCCGACAAAGATGCCGAGCACGAGCCCGAACATCATCAGCAGCAGCGTCTTCCACGTCAGCAACACGGCGAATCCGTGCATCAAAAGGCTGAGAGCTTCCATCAGGTCAGTCCCATCGGCCGGCTATCGGCCGAGCGCCGCTTCGAGCGGGCCCTTTGGCATGATGACGTCGAAGGCGACGTCGAAGGTCACGAACATTACGGCGGTGAACACGAAGGCGGTGAGCAGCGACTTCCACAGCGCGATCTTGCCGACCAGGCGCATAAAGCCGGAGATCAGGAGGAAGCTCGCGACGTAGAGCCCGAGGAACTGCATGGCGAGGCAAAACAGCAACGTCGGCACGAACACCGCCAGCACGCGGCGAAGCTGCGCCCGCGTCACGAAGACCTCGGTTGCTTCCTTGCGCGACAGGAACGCGGCGACCAGGCCATAGAGGCTGGCGCCGGCGAGGATGACCGAGAGATAGAACGGGAAATAGCCGGACTGCGGGCCGGTCGATTCCCAACCGGCTCCCGTGCGCCAATTGTCGTAGCCGAGCGTCAGCGCCAGCGCGAGCAGCAGCAGGCAGACGACCACGTCGACGACGCGAACGCTGGTGACCGCAGGCGAGTTGGTTTCCGGCGCGGTCGGATCTTCGACAACGATTTCGATATCGGTGTTGGACATGGAGATGATGAACCCGGAGGAACAGCGTGGGCACGGATTACGTGCCGCTGCCGCTGGCGTCAATGACCCGCGCTGCGCTCCGGGAATGCGCTCGCAAGTGCAGCACGCTCGGGACGGAGCAGACCACGCTCTGTGATCAGCCCGGTCACCAGGCGAGCGGGCGTGACGTCGAAGGCGTAATTGGCCACGGGCGAACCGTCGGGAACCACGCGCACGGTCTCGACACGACCATCGGCGGTGCGGCCGGTCATGGTCGCGACTTCCTCGGTGCTGCGCTGCTCGATCGGAATCTGGCTGATGCCGTCACCGATACTAAAGTCGATGGTCGGCGACGGCAGTGCAACATAGAACGGCACGCCGTTGTCGTGGGCGGCGAGCGCCTTCAGATAGGTGCCGATCTTGTTGCAGACATCGCCATTGGCGGTTACCCGGTCGGTGCCGACGATCGCGAGATCGACCATCCGGTGCTGCATCAGGTGGCCGCCGGTGTTGTCGGGAATGACGGTATGAGGCACGCCATGGTGACCAAGTTCCCACGCCGTCAGCGAAGCGCCCTGATTGCGCGGCCGCGTCTCGTCGACCCACACATGAACCTTCAGGCCACGATCGTGCGCCAGGTATATCGGCGCCGTCGCTGTTCCCCAATCGACCGTCGCCAGCCAGCCGGCGTTGCAATGCGTCAGGACGTTCACGGGCTCGCCCGGCGGCTTCGCCGTAGCGATCTGCTCGATCAGTGCCAGCCCGTGCCGGCCGATCTCCCGGTTGATCGCGACGTCCTCCTCGGTGATCTCGGCGGCGCGGGCATAGGCGATTTGTGCGCGCTGGGAGGGCGCCGCCGGCCTGAGCGCGCGCTTCATTTCGTCGAGCGCCCATTTCAGATTGATCGCCGTCGGCCGCGTCGCGATCAGCAATTCGTAGGCGCGATCGATACCGTCGTCGGAACGGTCGTCCCGCATCGCCAGCGCCATGCCGTAAGCGGCGGTGGCGCCGATCAGAGGCGCCCCACGCACCAGCATGCTGCGAATGGCATCCGCTGCCGCGTCGGCGGTCTCGAGGCGCGCGATCACGAATTCATGCGGCAGCCGTCGCTGGTCGATCGCCCCGACCGACCAGCCGTCCGGTTCGAGCCAGATGCTGCGGAAATGCCGGCCGTCGACCTTCATGACTTCAGCACCCGTCCGGCGACGGCGTCGAGTTTGGCGAGCAGTTTGGGATCGCGCGCCTCCGGCGCCGTGATCAAGGCGGTGTCGAGCACGCGGTCCGATCCAACCGGACACGGCTCATGCTGGCGCGGAAAATCGCGGGCAAGACGCGCGACCAGCGCTTTCGCCTTGCTTGCATTCGAGTTCAGCACGCGAATGATATCCTGCACGGTGACGGCGTCATGATCGGGATGCCAGCAGTCGAAATCGGTGACCATCGCCACGCTGGCGTAACAGATCTCGGCCTCGCGCGCGAGCTTGGCCTCCGGCATGTTGGTCATGCCGATCACCGAATAGCCCTGCGCCTTGTAGCTCAGGCTCTCGGCGAGGCTGGAGAATTGCGGACCTTCCATGCAGACATAGGTTCCGCCCTGCACCGCCGCGATGCCCTCGGCCCTGGCGGCGGCCGCGAGGTGCACGTGCAGCCGCGGCGACACCGGATGGGCCATCGAGACATGGGCCACACAACCCCTGCCGAAGAACGAACTTTCGCGCTTGAGGGTGCGGTCCACGAACTGATCGACCAGCACGAAGGTACCGGGCGTCAACTCCTCCTTGAACGAACCGCAGGCCGAGAGCGATACGAGATCGGTAACGCCCGCCCGCTTCAGCACGTCGATATTGGCGCGGTAGTTGATGTCGGAGGGCGACAGCACATGCCCCTTGCCGTGCCGCGGCAGGAACACGACCGGCAGCCCGGCGATGACGCCCCGCGTCACGGCTGCGGACGGCTCGCCCCAGGGGCTTTCGACGGTCTCGTCGCGGACGTCTTCCAGCCCCGGCAGGTCATAGATGCCGGATCCGCCGATGATGCCAAGCACGGCGCTCGTCATGACTTCTCCATCCAAGAGATGTTCGACTATACTGGGGCACAATAATCAAGCATTGTCCGCAGGTTGCAAGAGGGCGTTGAAATGCTGACGAAGGAAGATAAGGAAAAGCGTCAATTCATCATCGATGCCTGCCTGCGCATGAACGCGCTGGGCATCAACCAGGGGACGTCGGGCAATATCAGCCTGCGCCACGGCGAGGGCATGCTGGTCACCCCGACGAGCACGCCGTACGAGGCGATGCAGCCCGAACAGATCGTCTACATGCATCTCGACGGTTCGCACGATCCGGCCCAGCGCCCGTCGAGCGAGTGGCGGTTTCACCGCGACATCCTCAAGGCCCGGCCCGAGGTACACGCGATCGTCCACGCCCATCCGCCCTACTCGACCATGCTGGCGATCATGGGGACGGAGATTCCGCCGGTTCACTACATGGTCGCCTGCGCTGGCGGCGATAGCATCCGCTGCGCGCCCTACGCGACGTTCGGCACCCAGGAACTGTCCGAACATGCCGTTCGCGCGCTGGAAGGCCGACTGGCCTGCCTGCTGGCACATCATGGCATGATCGCGATCGGGCCTTCGCTGTCAAAAGCGATGTGGCTCGCTGTCGAGGTCGAAAACCTGGCGCGGCAATATCACGGCTGCCTGCAGATCGGCACGCCGCCTTTGCTGTCGAGTGCGGAGATCGAGAAGGTCCGCGTCCGCATGGCCGGATACGGCCACGCGGACGAGTGAGAGCTACCGGCTCGCGTGGGGAAACGCGTGTTACTTCGCCACGAAACCCGCTTCGTTCATCAGCGACGCGTTGAGCTTGTCATCCTCCTCGAGGAATTTCAGCATGTCCTTGCCGGTGAGGAAGATCGGCTTCAGCGCCTGCTTTTCCATGTATTCCTTGTACTCCGTCGTCTGCGTCACCTTCTGGAACAGGTCGACATAGAACGCCTGCTGCTCCGGCGTCACCTTGCCGGGCAGGAACATCGCGCGCAGCATCAGATACTGCACGTCGAGCCCCTCCTCCTTGCAGGTCGGAACGTCGTTCCACGATTGCGTTTCGGTGACCTTGGTCTTGTAGGCGATGCGCTCCTTGTCGAACACACACAGCGCGCGGACCTGACCGGCGCGCCAGACTTCGAGATTCTCGGAAGGGTTGTTGACGTTGGCTTCGGTGTGCTTGCCGACCAGTTGCGTCGCCGCTTCACCGCCGGACTTGTACGGCAAATAGGAGAACTTGGCACCGGTCTTCTGCTCCATGAACACGGTCAACACGTGGTCTTCGCGCTTGGAGCCGGTGCCGCCCATTTTGAAGGGCGAGCTTGCCGCCTTGGCGGCCGCGATGAAATCCTTCACCGTCTTCGGCCCCTCGGCATTGTCCCACAGCACGAACTGATCGAGGGCCACCACCGACACCGGCGTGAGGTCGCGCCAGTTGAAGGGAATCTTGGCCGACAGCGGCAGCATGTAGATCAGCGAATAGGCGATCAAGACCTTGTTTGGGTCGCCATCGCTGGACTTCATGTACATCAGCGCCTCGGCGCCGGACGCTCCGCCCTTCAGCGACACCACCATCGGCTGCTTCATCAGATTGTTCTTCTGGATCGCCGCCTGCATCATCCGCGCCATCTGGTCGGAGGCGCCGCCGGCGCCGGCCGCAACGACGATTTCGACCGGCTTGGTCGGCTCCCACGCAAACGCGGGCGCGGTGGCGATCATGGCCGTCAACGCGGCCGCGGCTTTCAGGATGTGTCCCACGTGCTTCTTCCCTATGTAATTGTTGTGTTTAGACAAATTGGAGCTGCCCTTGGCTCCATTGTGCTGGGGAATGCCGGCGAGTTCAAGCTGCACCGCAACCAGGCTGCGTATGACTTTCGCATGGAAAGGCGGCGGCGGCAAAAAAGCGCGGGCTCGTCGGGAGCCCGCGCCTTCATAAAGTCTCACACGCGACAGGGATGGCTATTTGCCCTTGAAGTTGGGCGCGCGCTTGTTGAGGAACGCGTCCATGCCCTCGCGAAAATCCTCGCTCATGTAGGCGCGCAGGATCAGGTCCTCGCCCTCGTCACGCGACAATGTCCGCCGGATGCGCCGCACGGCCTCCTTGGTGACCTCGAGCGTGATCGGGGCATGGCTCGCAACGAGCTTCGCGGTTTCATCGGCACGGCGCTGCAGGGTCGCCACGTCGGGCACCACCTCGTTGAGCAGCCCGAGCGCCAGCGCTTCGGGAGCCTCGACCAGCCGCGCCTTGAAGATCAGGTCCTTGGTCCGCGCCGGACCGACCAGCGAAACCAGCCTGGAGATGTTGGACATCGACAGGCAGTTGCCGAGCGTGCGCGCGATCGGAAAGCCTATTCGCGTGGATTCGGTGCCGATGCGAATGTCACAGCACGCCGCAATCCCCGCGCCGCCGCCGGTGCAGGCGCCGGCAATCGCCGCGATAACCGGCACCCGGCATGCTTCCAGCGCACCGAGCACGCGGTCGATGCGGGCTTCGTAATCGAGCGCATCCTGCGCGGTCTTGAAGGCGCGGAACTGCGAGATGTCCGTACCGGATGCGAACGCCTTGTCGCCGGCGCCGGTCAGGATCAGGGCCTTGATCGAAAGATCGTTGTTGATGGTCTCGCAGATCGCGGCCATCTGCTCGTACATCGCAAAGGTCAACGCGTTGCGCGCCTGCGGACGGTTGAACGTCAGGCGGGCGATGCCGTCCTCGACGGAATAGATCAGGTCTTCGGACGCAGTCACCGGAGCGTTCATCGCAGCTCTTTCTGTTGTTGTGTCAGGGGTCGCGAAGCCGCCTCAGGCCACCGCGGCCTTCGGCATCGCGACGACATCGCGTCCCTTGAGCACGTCCATCGCCGCCAGCACGCCACCGCTGCGATGCGGTACCTTGGCGAGGTCGAGACCCATCTCGACACCCGACAGCGTGCCCATCAGCATGAGGTCGTTGAAGTGGCCGATATGGCCGATCCGGAACACCTTGCCCTTGATCTTGTTCAGGCCAGTGCCGAGCGACATGTCGAAGTTTTCCAGCACCACCTTGCGGAAATTATCAGCGTCGTGGCCCTCCGGCAGGACGACGCCGGTCAGTGCAGGCGAGTGCGCACCCTGTTCCTGGCACTGCGTTTCCAGTTCCCACACCTTGGCGGCCGCGCGCGTGGCCACGCTATGACGCTTGTGCCGGGCGAAGACGTTCTCCAGCCCTTCCTCCTCGAGCATCTTGACCGCTTCGCGCAATCCGAACAGCAGATTGGTTGCGGGCGTATAGGGCCAGGTGCCTGCCTTGTTGATGGCAATGACTTCCTGCCAGTCCCAATAGGAGCGCATGGCCGGATTCGCCTTCGCGACCGCAAGCGCCTTTTCCGAGACGGCGTTGAAGCCGAGACCCGGCGGCAGCATCAGGCCCTTCTGCGAGCCGGCCACCGAGACGTCGATGCCCCAGGCGTCGTGCTCGTATTCCAGCGATCCCAGACCGGAGATGGTGTCGACCATCAGCAGCGCCGGATGATTGACGCGGTCGAGGATATTGCGAACTTCCTTGGGATGGGTGACGCATCCGGTCGAGGTCTCGTTGTGGACCACGCACACGGCCTTGATCTTGTGCGCCTTGTCGGCCGACAGCCGCGCCTCGATCTGCTCGAGGTCGGCGCCGTGGCGCCAGTCGCCGGGAATGAAATCCACTTCGAGCTTGAACTTCTCGGCGATGCCGCGCCACAGCACGGCGAACTGCCCGGTCTCCGCCATCAGCACCTTGTCGCCGGGCTGCAGCGTGTTGACTAGGGCCGCCTCCCAGGCGCCGGTGCCCGACGACGGGTAGATAATGACAGGCTGCTTGGTGCGAAACACCCGCTGCATGGCGGCCAGCACGGCATGGCCGACCTCGGCAAATTCGGGACCGCGATGGTCCATGGTCGGCATGTCCATGGCGCGCAGCACCCGGTCCGGCACGTTGGTCGGTCCCGGAATCTGCAGAAAATGCCTTCCAGTATGCACGGTCATGGGCGTCCTTCCCGGTATAGCCTTGGTTTCGCGACGGTCGAATATCACTATTTGGCGGGCTTGTCCCCCGCCCGGCGGAGGCCGTCAATGCATAAGGAGCTGAGCTCTGCCTTGCCAAGGCTGATGCCGGCAGGCATGAGACTGACCAGCATCCAACGAGATCACGGCAACGGCGGCAACAGGAGCCGAAAACCGCAAGATTCGGCCGAAACTTGATCCCATCCCCTGCCACAAAGGAAACCATCCATGGCTGAACTCACCCTCGACGTCGCCCGCAAGATCCTTGATGCTGCGCTTGCGAAAGGCGTCGAGAAGAAACTGAAGCCACTGGTCATCACTATTCTGGATGCCCGCGGCTGCGTGAAGGTCACGGCGGCGCAGGATGGCACCAGCCTGATGCGGGCCGAGATTGCGCATGGCAAGGCCTATGGCGCGCTCGCGCTGGGCATGGGATCGCGGGCGCTGTTCCAGCGCGCGCAGGAGCAGGCCTATTTCGTCAGCGCGGTGAATACGATGGCGCAGGGCCGCCTGGTGCCGGTGCCCGGCGGCGTGCTGATCCAGGGTGACGGCGGCCTGCTCGGCGCCGTCGGCGTCAGCGGCGACACGTCGGACAATGACGAGATCTGCGCCGTCGCCGGCATCGAAGCCGCCGGACTGAAAGCGGCCGCAGGGTAATTACCGCCCCGTCCACGAAGGCTTGCGCTTCTCGCCAAAAGCCTTGAGGCCTTCCTTGGCGTCTTCGGTCATCGCCAGCAGCGCGATCTGGCTTTCGGTGTAGGCGATGCTCTCGTCGAACGACATCGAGGCAATCGCGCGCATGGCGTACTTGCCGCGCCGGATCGCGGTCGGCGACTTGTCGACGAGGCGGCTGACCAGCCAATCGACCTTGGCGTCGAGCTCGGCAGCCGGCACAACATAGTTGAGAAGCCCGGCGGCCTGCGCGGTGCGGGCGTCGAACGGCTCGCCGGTCAGCGACCATTCGCTGACGAGCCGCCGTGGCGCAATCGACTGCAACAGGCTGAGGACCTGCATCGGGAACACGCCGACCTTGACCTCGGGCAGTCCAAAGATCACGTGATCGGCGGCGACCGCCATATCGGTCATGCACAGCAGGCCCATGCCGCCGGCCATGCAGACGCCCCCTACCCGTGCAATCGCCGGCTTGGTGGCGTTCTGCGACAGCCGCAACAGGTCGGCATAGTCGACATTCGGCTTGGAGAAATCCATTGCGAACGCAGCACCGCTGTTCTGCAGGTCGGCGCCGGCGCAGAACGCCTTGTCGCCCGCGCCCGTCAGCACGATCACGCGGACGTCCTTGTCGTCATGCGCGTCGCGATAGCCCTTGCTGATGCCGGCGATCACGTCGCCGTTCAGCGCATTGCGCTTCTCCGGCCGGTTGATGGTGATCCAGAATGCCTGGCCGCGCTTCTCGGTAATGACGGCTGTGGTGTCGCTCATGGCACGCTCGCTTCCTTGGCTCCGTTTGCGGCCATTTGCGGCAGCTCGGGCACGAGGTGCAAGGGCAATCTGCAGCAAGGC